>CAYSLW010000080.1:0-8748 GCA_964431955.1 uncultured Candidatus Methanoperedens sp.
TTAACCGATAGGTTGTGCCTACTGAGTAGAATAATCGATAACCATATCTTAATTCATTAATAAAATGCGCATCTCGATAGTGCCATGTTTGGTAAATTTAGCATATATCTTGATGCCATATTTTTTTGTGAGCCAATGTTGGAATTATAAACGAATACGCTGGATAGTGAATTTTGTATAAACGTAACTACAATTCACCATAACCTCGTACTTAAGACGAATCCAGTACATACTGTTTTTCACCCGGTGCACACCCTGAGGCTCAATATACCTGCTCACAACCTCCCATCCCCCCCCCCAACTCCCACGAAAGCACCCCGGCGCCCAAAGATGCACAAACGGAATGTTTAATAAAGCTTCGGTATCAACTTCAGAAAATTTTTCATTACCAGTCATATTAAAAACCTCAACTAATGTCCGCATATCACAATCAAGCCTGTTCAGCTTTCCACCAATACATCGCTGAGATGCACGATAACCCCAGATACGTTTTTATTTATCAATACATCTAACATAATTTACTTAAAATTAATTATAAATGTAATAAAACTCAGCTTTCTGCCTGCATCCTTGCAGGCGTTTAATCCCAGCAATCTCCCCTTCCCTCCTGCAATACCTCTCTGTAAATTATCTCAATACAGATCACATCTCTAATTCGCAGCCTGCACCCTGCCCGATGCCTTCGTCCAGCCTGACATGGAGCTTTTTAATGTTATCCACGCCGTTTGATTTCAATGCTTTTGCTATTTCTGATGTAAAATACTTACATAAGTCTTCCGCACTTACCGATGTCGTGGGCAGGAACGCGACATCTTCCAATGGCAATAGATAACGCTTTTTACTTTCCGCAATTTCAATGGACACACCATTTTTTTTCTCAATCCGAAGGCGAGGGTCTTTCTCGGCTATCATGACCTTATGATCCAGCCTATCGCAAATCCTGTTGACTATCCCTTTCACCATTTCGAAATCAATGATAAATTCCCCGATCTGTTCGCCAACAAGTCGCACACTTACAGCGTATGTATGACCGTGAAGGCAGCCGCATTTCGGGTGGTTGGGGATGAAATGGCACGCTGAAAAACGCAGTTTTGCCATCCAGCCGTCTATTTCGATGAACATGACCGGCTTAATTACGCTTATAGGTATAATCCTTTTGCAAGAATTTACTTTCAGCGCGCTTGCATTTATTTTATATCCCTATATATCGTCAGTTAATACATGGAAAGCCCGGATTTGCCATTCAGCAGCGGTGATTCACTCTGCATCCTCTGCCGGGGTGCAAAGCTTTTATGCGGCAAACAGAGGTGCCCTGTTCTTGTCAAATTCTATTCCAATGTTAAAGTCAAACCTCTCACCGACAGCCTGAGCATTGACGGCTCCTCGCCGCCGGGTGTGTTCGTGGGGAGAATTGGATATCCATATGTGTCCGTTGGACCTTTAATCCCTTCTTCGCATGGCGACACTGCTCTTCTTGACACGCCTGAGATGTGGATTGGGAAGAGCATAGACGACATAGTGGATTTCCGCTCCCGGCTTGTGCGGGGGAAACATCTGGTGCATATAAGAGACCTTGAAAGCAATCGCATCATAGAAGCCACAAGGGAGATGGCGCTCTCCGCATCTCCTGTGGATGTGGAGGCTGAGTTCTTGAAAAAACCGAGTGCAAGACTGGTACTGGATGACGAGGTACAGCCTTTTGGTCCCACCGCGCCTCTTAAAAAAATCGATATTGCGAATACGAAGTTTGACCAGAGGATGGAAAAGGCATATAATGATACCGACCTCAAGGCAAAGGATGCTGTGCTTGAACTTTATAAAAAAGATACTTTAATCTCAAGCATCCAGAAAGCATTTTCAGTGGGCTCTTTCGGGGAAGGTAAAGCGCGCCGTTTCGTTCCAACGAGGTGGAGCATCACGGCGGTTGACAGCATGATAGGCGCTCATCTCATGGAGAAAATGAAGGATTTCCCTGTAATTTCCGAATACATGGTTTTTGAGTCATGGCAGCTCGATAACAGGTTCGTGGTTCTGATGATGCCGCGCGCATGGAGCTATGAGCTTATCGAGGCATGGTATCCAAATACTGTGTGGAACCCGTTTGGAAAAGAGGTGGCGATAATGTCCTCCTCCGAGGGTTATGAGGGAAGGACAACATACGCAGAGATAGGAGGATGTTATTACGCAGCGAGGTTTGCTGCGAATGAGTATGTTATGAGAGAGAAAAGGCAGGCGCGCGTGGTGATACTCCGGGAGGTGCATCCGGGCTACATAATGCCAGTCGGAGTATGGAACGTGAGGGAGAATGTGAGGGCTGCACTGAAGGCACCGCCAAGGAAATTCCCTTCTCTGGATGAGGCTTTCGGGTATATATCTACGAGGCTTGTTATTCCGAAGCAGAGGTGGATAAAGGAGAGCACTGTGTTGAGGGATACATTATACCAGAAAGGGCTGGAGGATTTCTTTAGATAAAAATAAAAACATATCCTGTACACACTTTGCGCTCTTGGCGTTCTTTGCGGTGAGTTATCTTTAACCGCAAAGTTCGCAAAGTTCGCAAAGAATGAATTTAAAACTGATGTAAAGGTCATCAAATGATAAAAGAAATAATAGTAAAAACCGCGCTCTCTCCATCAAAACTTCCCGGTCTCGACTATGCCCTCAACCCGTACCGGGGCTGCGCGCATGCCTGCGTGTATTGCTATGCGCCGTCTGTGATTCAATGGGATAAAGGAAAATGGGGCGAGCTTGTGGAGGCAAAAGTAAACCTGCCGCGCATCCTGTCAAAAGAGCTGCGGGTAAAGAAGAAGGGCGTTGTGGGGCTCGGGACTGTTACAGACCCGTATCAGCCTGCGGAGAAAAAATACGAGATAACACGCAGGTGTCTTGAGCTGCTGCTGATTCATGATTTTCCAGTGTGCATACAGACAAAATCTTCGCTTGTGCTGAGAGATATTGACCTGCTGAAGAAGTTCACAAATATCGAAGTGGGCGTAACCCTAACGACGCTTGACGACAGCGTGATGGCAAAAATGGAACCCGGCGCATCGACTGTTGAGGAGAGGCTGCGCGCGCTGGAGGAGCTTTCGAAAAATGGGATTAAAACATGGGTCTTTCTTGGACCTGTGATGCCGTATATTACTGATGTTGAGGCGCTGGTAGAAGCTATTGTAGATGTGAAGCCGAGGTATGTGCTTGTGGACAGGCTAAGGCTGAAGGAAGGGGTGTGGGATGGGGTTAAGCGATTTATTCAGGGATTTAATTAATATACAGTTGCTGCCTGAGTATGAGAAGATATTTTTTGGGGATGGGGATTATTACAGAGAGATTTTTGAAATTTTGATAATTACTGACTGAAAAAAAGAAAAATCCGGCAAATTTCCTGCCGGAGTTATGCCTTCAGTACCTTTTTGTGGCTGTAATTGCAGGACACACCATGCTCGCATGCGCGTATCTCTTCCCATGCCTTGGTGATGATGCGAACAACACCATTGTTATTTGAGTGCTTGCATTTCATGTTATCCTATCACGTCAATTATCGAACCCATATTCCTGCTTGAGTTCCTGCCTGCAGGGACTCTGATTCTTTCCTCAAAGGCGGGGGAACTATTGCTAACTGACATCCCTTCGCTCTTCGGACCCATTATCTGGGCTGAGTGTATGCCGGTCATTATAGCCATGCAGCGCACCTTGCCCTCGTACTCCTTCTTTACTCTCGCGCCCCAGATTACATTGGCATGGGAGTCAAGCTCGTATGTCAGTGAAGAAGCGATCTGCTCTGCCTCATGGAGTGACATATCTGTTCCGCCTGTGATGTGCAGCAGGCAGCCGGTTGCGCCGTTGGTATCCACATCAAGCAGCGGATGGTTCAGCGCAGCACGTACTACGTCTTTTGCCTTGTCCTGCCCTTTCGCCTCACCTACAAGCATTACCGCCAATCCGC
Organism: uncultured Candidatus Methanoperedens sp.; assembly: GCA_964431955.1. Lineage (GTDB taxonomy): Archaea > Halobacteriota > Methanosarcinia > Methanosarcinales > Methanoperedenaceae > Methanoperedens. The sequence goes on from CAYSLW010000080.1 coordinate 3,944, forward strand.
CGCCCTTCATTATAGCCCTGACATCAGCATAGTCAAGGTTAATCAACGACGGCTGGGTTATGGTTTCAGCTATGCCTTTTACCGTTTCTGATATCAACTGGTCCATTACCGAGAACGCCTGGTCGATTGGAAGGTTGGGCACATAATCGAGCAGCCTGTTATTGTCAAGTACAATAACGGTATCCGCAGCCTTCCTCAACTCTTCCAGCCCTTCCTCAGCTTTGAACATCCTTGCTCTCTCAACCTTGAACGGGCTTGTGACCATTCCTATTACTATTGCTCCCTGGTCTTTTGCTACCTGTGCGACTACGGGCGCTACGCCTGTTCCAGTTCCTCCGCCCATACCCGCTGTGATAAATACAAGGTTCGCATCCTTCAATACATCCTCGAGCGTTCCTCTTGCAAGTTCAGCCGCTCTTCTTCCGATTTCCGGAAAACCGCCTGCTCCAAGTCCTCTCGTTATTGATTTGCCGATTAAGATTTTCTTGTCTGCCTGGACGATATCAAGGTGGATCCTGTCTGTGTTTATTGCAATGGTCTCTGCGCCCGCTATACCGATATTATAGAGACGGTTTACGGTATTATTGCCGCCGCCGCCGCATCCCACAACAACGATTCTTGGTGTTCCGAAATCTTCCATGTCTTCAGCTCCGCCTGCCGCGGCTTGCTTAAACAGCTGTTCTTTTTCTGTCATTTTTAATGCGTCTTGTACAAATGATTCCATATTTATCTCCTCCGATTATTTTCTATTGTTCTGTTCTTCTTTCAGGCGCAAGAACGTATCAACAGTTTTTGACTGCTCCTGCACTTTCTCGAATAATTTCATCCTTCCAACCAATTTTTCACTGCGCTGATCGATTAAATCTCTGATAGCCGTCCTGATTGCTTCGCTTGCGGACGGAAATTCGCCGTATTCCACCAACATGTCGATCATTTTTAATTGCTGTTCCGGGAGCCTTAGTGTTACTCGTTGCATTTTGGTAACTCCCTGTGGGAGGTTCGATGGCGTGCATCTGTGTACCCTCAGTACGACATTTGTCTGCCATTTGTCTGACATGCTGTCTGACGCCAAGGTATATAAAACTATCATTACGGGTTTATTAAGAATGAAAATTTGCGCTCTGCTGCTTGATTTTGGGGTTTGCCTGCTAAAAATTACCCCTGTTTCCAGTCCAATATGCGCATGAATTAACGATGAAGGACAAACCAATATTTAGCCAATAAAAGTCCAAAAATACAAAGAATGATTCCAATGATTACAAATACCCAATTTTGTAGTGGTTGAAAAGCAATGACATAAGTTGCACCAATTGCAAAAATAAAAGTTGATAAAGTGAGAATAATTCCATAAATCGAAAGATAAATTTCGGCAACTTTTTACATATACTTACATCCTTCAATTTCATTACATTTAAAATTGATACGGCAACCCTTAAATATTGAATCTTTAACAATTCGTTCCAATTCTTTCCAATCAATATCTTGATTTTCTTGCATGATTTCAATTAATAACGTTTTTAAGTATAAAGGTATAGTCTCAAAAGAGATGATAATAGATACTCTCATAAAAACCCATCTCCCAATCTCGACGGTCAATTATCGCACATGCCCCAATACGCGAGCGCCCCCGCTTCCGGGCGCGCCGCCAGAGGTGCGGCACAAGCCCGCATCCGTCTGCAGGTGGACGGCGCCGCAGGGGAGCGATGGGGTGAATCAAAAGAAATAAACCTATTTATGCCATTAGGACATTACTACATTGGTGAGAATATGAAATCTGGATTTGATTCCACTGTAGTTGATAACATGCCAGGCGTTGTAAAGGCAACAATTCATCTGGCTGTCATTAAAGCCAAAAAATCTCCCCTCATAGAGTTTATGCAGAAAAACATAAAGAGAGAAGTTGATATTAATGAAGTCAGAAGCAGGCTTGCCAAAATAAGCGGTTCTCTTTCACAAGAAATAATCGAAGGCAGAGCTGAAAGAACATGAAGTTCTACTTTCTTGATACGAGCGCGCTTGTAAAGAGGTATCATTCTGAAAAAGGAACGGACAAGATAGACGAGATTTTTTCTGAAGACGATAGGGCAATAGTTATCTCAAGCATATCCATAACCGAGATGGTTTCCGCGCTTAACAGAAAGAAGGAAGATAAAATAATATCCAAAGAAGATCTGGATATTGCACTATCAAAATTTTTCCATGATGCAATAAAGGATTTTCTTGTTCTTGAGCTTGATGGGGAACATATTAAAGATAGCATAATGCTGGTATTGAAAAGAAACATAAGAACTCTGGACTCATTGCAGCTTGCGATTGCTCTCGGCCTGAAAGAGCTTAAAGTTACTTTTGTCTGCGCTGACAAAAAACTTGCTTCTGTTGCGGAAAAGGAAGGGTTGCAGACTATAAATCCGGAAATATAGAGATTTAAAAGTATCAATTTAAAAATTAAGCACATCGTTTTTACGATATATCCGAAACTTCTTTAAGATTACAGTGTTTTTGCCTTTTCCGTTAATTATAAGTCATTAATAAACTCTTTGAGGTTACTTATCATGGAACTCAACAAATACAAAAACCTGACCCGCGGCGTCTCAGATACCTACGTCAACGTCCACCCAATCCAGCGCGGCGGTGTCCTGACAGCAGAAGCGCGAAAAGCTATACTTGAATTCGGCGACGGCTATTCGGTATGCGATTACTGTTTTGAGGCAAGGGTTGATCTTGTGGATAAGCCGCCTGTTCACGATTTAGTACAGGATGTAGGAGAGTTCCTGAATATGGACGATGTCAGGTTCACAGCCGGATGCCGACATGCCAAATGGGCTGCCATGCACATGGTATGCGAACAGGGGGATACCGTGGTACTGGACGCACTGGCACATTATACATCCTATCTTGCAGCCGAGGCGAATAAATTGAACATCGTTGAAGTACCGCATAACGGTTATCCCAGGTTCGAGGTCGATATCGAGGGGTATGCAAGGAAATTTGAGGAAGTCGAGCAAAAGACAGGCAAACTTCCGGCAATGGCAGTGCTTACTCATGTGGATTACAGGTATGGCAATGTCGCAGATGCAGAAAAAGTTGGGAAAATCTGCAAAGAACATGGTGTTCCTTTCCTTTTGAATACTGCTTATTCATCGGGTATAATGCCCGTTGACGGCAAGAAACTCCATGTGGATTTCCTGTGCGGCTCAGGGCACAAAAGCTGGGCAGCGTCCGCCCCGATAGGGATACTTGCCACCACATACGAGTGGAGCAGCAAGCTCTTCACCAAATCCATCTGCAGAGGCGACTGGAGCGGCAGGGGATTCACGAAAAAAGAAGTCGCGTTGTTCGGGTGCTCCCCGGTTTTCGGCGCGCCAGTGGCAACTCTCATGGCATCATTTCCCGCAGTGGTTGAAAGGGTCAAGCACTGGGATGAAGAGGTAAAGAAAGCGCAGTACTTCGTAAACGAGCTTGAAAAAATCGAAGGTTTTCACCAGATGGGGGCGAAGCCCAAGAAACACACGTTGATGAATATCGAAAGCCTGCCCCTTCATGAAATAGCTGAAAAGGACAAGCGCAGGGGTTATTTCCTTTATCACGAATTGAAAAAGCGGCATATCTTGGGGCTTCATCCCGGCATGAGCAAGAATTTCAAGATTAATACCTATGGCTTGAAATGGGAACAGGTAGAGTATGTCGCCAAAGCTTTCAAGGACATCGCACGAGAAAACGGAATAAAAGTTGAGGATTAACAATGGATTATGCAGAATTATCGATGAAATTCAGGAATTTTTTTGAACTGCCCTCATCGCCGGTGGCGGTCCGGATTATAAGCGAAGGCTCTGAGCAGAAAACCAGCACTTCTCCCATGCGGTTCTGTGAAATGGTGAGGCGAAGCGCAGTTTACGGCGAGAGTTTCGTGTTTGGCGTCGAAGAACTCACATGCACAAGCGGCGAACTTGCGCTGGGGTTTACGGAGCCGTGTTACGGCGAAGTCTATCCCAGGATAAAGCCAGCGAACACAAAACTCGTGAGCGTTGAGCCGCTTGAAAAAGCTGAAAAGAAGCCTGATGTTGTGATAGTCGTGGGTACCCCGCGCAAGATAATGCGCATCTCCACCATCCTTGCGCAAATGCATGAAAAGCAGCCTGTGGAAGCAAGATTCAAGGGTGAGTTTGCTGTGTGCGGTGAATGCACAGCTATACCTCTCATGGAGAGAAAAGTGAACCTCTCTCTTCTCTGCAACGGTGCAAGGATGTTCTCAGGATACAGGGATGATGAAATAGTGATGGGTTTTCCGCTTCCGGATTTTATTCGTCTTGCTGAAGGCACGGAAGAGAAAGAAATTACAAGCGCGCTGTGCGGCTGCATCATGGACGACATTCCCGCAAATGCAGTTGAGGCGATTGAGAAAATTGGATTCGGCAAAGGGACTGACCAGTTCTTCGGTCGCTTCGGGAGCGAGATTGTGCGATTGCACACGCCAAAGGATAAAGACGGTAAAATTACCTCTCTGACGCTTCATATTCCGGTTAAATTCAAGGACAATGAGACATCATCTAAAGTTAATGAAAGTGTAAAGGAACTGCTTCAAAAACCTCTGCTTCACGGGGTAAGGGGCAACTGGATTGATATTGTGCTTCCTGTAGACCTGGGCGAGACGCTTAACAGGGCGAGTATGCGCGGTGAGAAGTTCGAGGCGATAGTCAGGGGCGGTATTGATATGATATTAAAGGAAGTCGAAAAGGTAAAAAATCGGTGAAGATTACAGGCGTAAATTCAACTGATATCCTGAAGGTTTTAACTCAAAAATGAAC
>CAYSLW010000081.1:0-8723 GCA_964431955.1 uncultured Candidatus Methanoperedens sp.
CCCATTAATGCCTTTCATATCTCCATGTTTGGAGTCCATCCAAATATAGTTTTCTATACCATAAACTTTATGTGATTAGATAATGATTTTACGTTAAACAAGTGATTTCTATGGAAGATAAACCTAAATACGTTGGCGATGAATTTGTTGAAGAGGAAGCTGCTGTTGATGAGAAAGAGAGCGCACAGGAAGGGCTGTATGACCTGGTTTTACCTCCAGGAGTTCCACATAAAGTAATCATGGAAGCTATGGATAAATTCAATCTTGAAGTTACCACCCGAAAATGCGCGCTTAAAACAATAGATGTAGAGGCGGAAAATCTTCTGGTACTGCGCGGGGAACTTGATGCCGTGAACAGCGCGCACGATTACATATTTCAGAAAATGAGCGAGAAGTATAATTACAAGAGATAATTATTTATTACCTTTACTCAAAAATTCGATATACAATTTTTGATACTCCTCAGCCTCGGGTTTTATCATTCTTAGTTTAATTAGAACGAAATAAGCTAGTAATAGAAAGCACCAACTAAATATCACAAGGACAATAAACTTTCATATCCAACCTATTTTATTTATTTCAAAACTAAACATAACTGCTGATACCAGTATTCCTAATGAGGCAATTGCAAAGAGTCCAGAAGTTGACAAAAAAAAATCTGCAAGTTTATTAGCCATAACGTAATCAATTTTAAAATTCTCTGTACTTACAACGAAATCTTTTGGTCTCGAAAGTAGTTGTGTTATAATGATTATGCCCACTGAAGAAGAAAGGAAACTAATGGCAGAAAAAATTAACAGACTACTTAAAGGTAGAATCCCCTCTAAAGGGCTATCGCTTTGGAGATCGAAAAAAGGAAGTCCCAAAATGACCACTCAATTATAATTGCAATTTTTAAAAATTTCTTCAATTTCTTCTTCTGTAGGCTTTCTTCCATTTACAATTTTAAAAACTGGTTCAATCTCCTCTTTTTTAGGTTTACGGTAATTTTTGTTCTCATCTTTATCATAAACACAAGGCTTAAACTTAGTTAAAATTTCATTGGCTTCAACCAGTTCAAGTTTTCCTTCAGCTTTGAGTTTTTCGCCTAAGAATTTAAATTTATTATCGTATACATCATTAGTTATTGCAGAATCTTTACAGATTATTGCGCGCCTCTCCGGCTGAAATTCGCCGTGATGCCCTTCGATAATAACACCTTTATCAGTCACTCTAAAATGTTCCTCTTGACGTTCAGTGGTAAGTAATAAACGAATCTTTTTGTTTTTTACTAGTTTTATAAACTCAAGATTTTTAATATCAAGCTTGGGACCACAGATAAAACTTATATCTTCAGCTTTCAAGGTTTGTAGTGCATTGATGATCCTGTCATGATTCCAAACCCTTGAACAAAACTCGCCCGCAACTCCATGAATAAATTTTTTCGCACCTAAGAGCATCTGAGCTAATTCACCCGCGTATTTATCGAGGTCTTTATCGTCTGTCAAATCTCCCTCGAAAGTGAACCATTTAGGCTGGGAAACAAAAAAATATAATTTGCTCGGTTTTGTATATTGCTTAACAGCACCAGTTTCTTCACTTAGTATGCTCATCATGATGAGCATCGCCTCCATATCAACTGTATATTATTCTTCCCTTAGTATATAATGGTTTTGTAACCTCCCCTGTAGAATATTAAACAGACACTGCTTCTCAACAGGTCTTTTATAATCAATTCCACCTCACACCAAGGGAGAGTCCCGCATAAACCCTTTATTCCTAAGATATATAGCTTTCCAAACCTCCTTTCCTATAATCCTAAAACAATCGCTGCTTATTAACAGGTCTTGTATAGCCGGTTCCACCGCATTTGGTGCATGGAATTTTAGCCATTAAATACCCGTTGCCCTTGCAGTAATCGCACTTCTGCTTCGTGTCAACAACTTCTACTTTTCCTTTTCCATCACAGACGATACATTTCTCATCATGGTGCTTTCCAGTCCCTTTGCAGTAGGCACATGTTACTTCACCAGGTACCCTCTGCCTTTTTTCTTTTGCTTTTGCTTCTGCCATATTAAATCACACCGCTATGAATATCAAACTATAATATATGTTTTTCCCTTTAATCTTCGTATCCCAAAAAAAATAAGAAAAGTAGGCATGAAGCCTACTTAATTTTTTACTTTGCCGGGATGACGAAGGCTCTCTCACCTGCGCAGCGGTCCCACTCTCTGAGTGCTGCCTTGCCGAATGCTTCTCTTGGATTTGCGAAATCAAAGTTGACAAGGTCATCTGCGAAGCAGGTCTTGACAAGCGGGTTCACGCAGAAGGCATCCTTCCTGGCAGCATGGGATGCTGCAACGCATCCTGAGGTATAACCACCCTGGTGACCTACGTTCATAGCGTAGTTCGGGTAGTTTGCACCTCTGAGTTCTCCCTGGAGACCCTCATCAGAGCCGAGTGAGAACACGTTGGTTGCACCGCACTGGTCCTGCAGGTCATAGCCGTAGAATCCCAGTCTGCCCCATGCCTCTTTGTGGAGATACATGGACAGGTACCATCCGGCATATGCTGCCTGGGTATTGCCTGTCGCCAGAGCAACCCCTCCGGCGGTCGTGAGTGCAATGGTCGTTGCTCTCTGCGAACCTCCGAAATGGTCTTCAAGCGTGGTTGGGTACTTCTCATAGCTTTCAAGAGCGTACAGGGCGCATTCTGTGGCTATATCCCTGACATTCTCCATGGTGGGCTTTACACTTGCCAGCTTGCCGTATTTCTTCTCGACATAGTCTTTATTCCAGTACAGGTAATCGTCGAGGATATCATTGGTGTATGCAGGTGTTGCATACATGGTGAATCCTACGCCGCCTGACATGTACCCGCCGAGCCATATCTGGTCATACAGCATGGACGCTGCGGATGCTACCTGTAAGGTAACTTCGCATGGGTTGTCTTCCTCTTTCCTCTGTGTCTGGACGATATCAGCCATGTGACCGAAGGACAATCCTCCTGGCTCATTTGGTCCCCTTGCTCTGCGGGCGGGGATCATATCAGCCATTTCCACAAGTCCTGCGTGCTTGGCTGTGAATGCAAGTTCGCCTACGGCTGCTTCACCTGCGCACATGTGATATGCGCTTATGAAGGTCATACCGACCTGCATTGCCATCCAGCGGCTTGTGCCTGGTCCGTCCTCAGTCCTTGTGACTATGGTCGGGATGTGCACTGCCTGCCAGGTGGTTTTGCCAACTGCTGCCTTGATCTGTTTTGCCTGGTTGTCCGGGAATTCGTTGTCAATGTTGATAACGAACTGTTTGTCGACTTCATCCTGCAGGGTCTCGTCGCCAGTGAAGATCTTCACATAGCAGTCATCTACGAGTGCCGGGTGTGTTTCGACCATGTGTTCCTGGACGATTGCTGCGCCGGGCAATGCATGGTTCAAGACTTCGAGATAGTAGTTGATTGTCTCAGGAGTAACTTCCTTGCCCAATCTCTTCTCAAGTGTCTCGTGTGCCAGGTCAAGACCTACTACGCATGTTCTCCTTATGTCGTCCCATTCCTGCTGCATTGCAGCATTGTTGACGAAGTGGAGATCGTCGCCGTCGCATACGATATCTGTTCCAGATATGGTGTATGGGGTCAACTGTCTCTGACCCATGGGGATACCTGCTAAGTGCAGCTTGGGGTCGTATGCCTGCAATCCTCTCTTCTTGGTGATTGCTGCTCCGCACTTTGTCATTTCTACCTTTCTTGGGTTCTGTGTATACCCAAGTCTCAGGTATTTGGTCTTCTTGTCGGATATTGATTTAGCTTTTCCTGTGGAGCCGACTTTATTGCTTCCCCATTCCTTTTGGTATTTTGTTTCCATTGATTTCTTAAATCTTGGTTCTGCCATTTTTAATCACCTCACGCCTTTGGCTGGAAGCCCCATTTGGTTCTTAACTCCCAGACTTTTTGTACGTGTTCGATTACTTCCTTGTCGCTTCTGAAGGGCACGTTGTCCACCCTGTATATGGTGGTTCTCTTGGCAGCTTCTGCCTCGCTCATCGGTTTTCCAAGGTTGACCTTTCTGTCGATTGGTACACCGACCTGGTCCTTGTCCATTACCATTACGCCGCCTTCCAGCCTGCGCCTGTCCAGCATATCGAACATTACGCCGTCTTCCTGAAGTCTGAGCGAGTGTCCGTGAACTGTACATCCTCTGAGTCCGCAAAGACCCCAGTCGGTCATTTCGGTCTCGCACTGTCTCTTGGTGTACTCTTCAAGATCTCTCTCTCTCATTTCATTGACCTCTCTGCCTGACAGCGTACCCGGGTCAACTCCTCTGAAGTTAATTGCTGCATGGTATGCTCTCCAGTATGGTACTGACGGACCATTGTACATGGAGTCAGAGAACTGTGCGTATCTGACCCTGTCGCCTGCTGCTGCGCCCGGGGTTGGTTCAACGATTTCTCTTATCGGGCAGTCCGGTTCGCCCATCTCTGAAAGTGGTGGATGGGTGCTGGGATAGTCCGCACCGGGTGCTCTGTGTCCCAGAATTGCGGTTAAGTCCTCATCTGAGATATCGCGCATTTTCTCGACGTCATCTGACATGTGTTTTCTTCTATTCTTGGCAACTGATGTATTGCCAGGATAATATTGTGGTTTATAAGCCATATTTTTTCCTCCTTAATTTTAAACGGTTTCTTCTGCTATCCAGGATAAACTCATTTTTCCTGCTCTGTTCCAATCACACAGAAGTTACTCTCCGCGTTTGCATGTGGGTCTACTAAGCCCAGTATTCGTTCATCTTCAAGATTGATTCTTTCATCAGTCCTGCTTTTGAATCCGTACTTGGCGTAGTCGGTCAGAGTGGGTTTTCTCTTTATGAAGTACCCTCGTTTGAATTCAAACGGGAAGGGCAGCGCTCGCTCACACGCTTTTCTTACGCCCTCAAAAGCACTTTCATCCTCCACCTCGACTATAACCTCTCCCACTACAATATGCAATTCGAATGCGCAGTCCCCGACGTGGATGATTGTCCTGTCAGGATGGTTCACATCTGCACCGGTTCCGGGTCCGCTTATGACCTTCCTGGGCAGATTTTTCCCATTTAGCAGCATTCGTATTACGCCTTTGACCTCGTCGATCTCGTTTAAGAGCTTCTCAGCAGTCGCTGGTAGTAATAACCTGTTCGGGAATACTCTTACCTGTATGGGTTTACCCGTGACTGAAGCAGTTTTTACCATTCAACTCTCCTTTATACCGCCTCCGCTATTGCCTTTATCGGCTCTCTGAACTCATCTACTGAGCTGAAGACATCTCCTACAAGCTGGGATGTCTTGGCAGGGCTGTATATCTGCACACCTGCGTCAAGAGCAACTGCTGCTGCCACGCATGGTACACCAAGTCCCTTTGAGTGCCTGGTAGTTACGTGGTTGCCGTTGAATGTGCCCGGTCCTCCGCCTCCATATATTGAGTGCGAGAAGAACGAGAATCCTACTGCAACGCCCTGTACCTTACCGAAGTCGCATCCTGGCAGTGTGGTCTCTTTCTCGATGAGGTCGTTGAAGTACATCAGCACCGAGGATACTGATTGCGGAGCTCTCATTGCACCGCAGTTCACCAGGGTTGCTATCATATTACCTGCTGCGAGGTATGCATTCCACATGGGAACATCATTGCACTTGTAGGTTGTGTAGCCTGATGCAAATTTCTTGTCAGCCTTGATTACCTTGTCCGCAATGGCTTTCTCGACACATGCGTGCACGACGGTACCGATTGTGCCGGTCTTGCCCAGCGCCTTTGTTGTGCCGTAAACCATGTTGTTTGCGTTCAAGCCCTGATAGCTGTATGCTAACAGTCTGTGCCTCTCCTGTATGCCGATTGCATCTCCCATTTCGAAGACGCCTACCGTCTCAAGGGTCGAGCACAGCGCTGCTGTGTTCATGGCATTGAACTTGCATGTCGCTGCAAGGTGGTTTGCCATGACGTTCCTCAAGGTGTAGCCAAAGCCTTCGTCTTTCTGCGGGATTTCCACGATTGACTTTACGTTTCCGCCCACCATATCGAGTGTCTGCGGGTACTGTCCCCAGACCGCTGATTTGACGGCTGGCGAATCGAACATTCCGACGTTGAACTGGTCGATTATTGCCTGTGTTACCGCTGATGCCGAGCAGGTTAACGATGCTACGTACTCTGCTGCAACATCGATTCTTGCAGATGGAACCTGGACGATTAACTGCTTTCCACCATTTAAGGAATTTACAACGGTGTCGTCGCCGGCCTCTACTTTCACCATATCAGCCACTGCGGACTTGATCTTTTCTGCGTTCTTTACGATGTCTAATTTCATTTCTCTTCCGGGAATCTTTCTGCCTTTGCCGCCCAATGTAGCGGTTGCCAAGACTTTCTCGATTCCGGCTAAGTCAACGGCTGCTGTTCGCTTTATACCGGTGACTATTTTCTTGATAGCGGCATTCCTCATCGGGCTTATCTCGTTTATGTCGACGCCTGATTTGAGTTTTGCTCCTCTGTCGCTATATAGGTCTATTTTGTCAGCCACGTTTATTTACCTCCTATTTGTATATTCCAAGAAATTGCTCACTTGGAAGCGATACAACAAATGAGCGACCATAACATGATAGGAAACCAAAATAAGACAATTATGTTCTATTCATCCCAACCATATTTTGTGTTTTATTGTATCGAACAACCATTACAATCCCTTGCACTCCCTACCAATTACTTTAAAGTACTTAAAGTTTGCGAATCATTAATGATAATACATTATAAAATAAACCATACCGAAGCTTCACGCTTTTATAATTGCACAGGTTTATAATCAGCCGCCGCTCTCCACACTGACATCGCTCATTTCTGCTGGAACGGCTTCCTTCTCTTTTTCTAATTTATCGCTTACTTCCTCACGAGTGAACAGTTTCTCACCGAGTTCTTTTTCTTCTACTTTCCTTATTACTGTAAGAACCTCTGTCTTATAGAATAGATTGGTCTTATCGACAAGTGCCCATGTACCTTCCTCATCAGACATGATCTCAACTACATCACCCTTCGTGCCTGTGGGTGCATAAAGCACAAAACTTCCCGTATGCATTGGGTTTCCTGCCGAATCACATACCTCTATTTCACCCATTGGTTTCCTCTATGGCTTTAATGCCTGATAATAATTTCGGTTATTTGCTTGTTTTAAGCACGATTAAATCCGGTCTTGGTTTTTCAAAACTTGCAAGCTCGTTCTTGCATCTGCTGCATAGCTCCCGTGCCGTAAATGCAACAACTTCGAAAGAACCGGGCAAGGTACGGGCATAGATTAAGTTAGGCTTTAATCCAAGATTTTTACTTATCTCAGAAAGTATATTAACAAAATGTTCTTTATATATTTCAAGATCCTCGGTCTGCAAGCCTCTCAAATCCGCGAGCATTCCGATACACCCGCATGCGGTTCCAAATACTTTTAATTCTACTATGTAAACAGGTGCACCTTTGAATTTTCTTATAGTGCTTTCGAGTTTTCCTCGACTTTCTGGAATTTTATCTAAGAACTCGCGCATTGTGTTTGAACCTCGCTTAATGGCAGGGTTTTTCTCTGGGAATCTGTGAATTCATAAACCCTCATAACTCTTTCCGAAGTAGCTTTACAGAATCCGCACTTTTTACAGAATTTTTTGCATTTCATCCACTGTTGGATGGCGCCATCCAACTCCTTGTTCGGGATATAGAACATATCGCGCAGTTCACTCGGGCAATCCAATAAATCCATTAAATTTCCATCGTAAGACCGGTTTGAATAAGCTTTTATGCAATTTATTATCCATTGTATAGTGTTTGCGCGGCCTGACATCTTGAAACAATCAATACCTATGGCTTCGTAAGCCTTGAGGTCCTCAGGTCTTATCCACGGGGATTTGATAACAAGCTCCGGGTACCTGACCCTGAATGAAATGCACTTTTCATAATAATAGTCACTGAAAATATTGGGCTTGTTTCCAAGCGCTGTCATGTGAGAGAATAGGTTGAAGTGAGAATACCTGAACGGGCATTTATATAAACACGCTTCATTTACCAGCAGCCTGAGTTCGCATCCCACCGTTTCTTTTATATTTTCCAGGATATCGAAATTTCGATTTATATTTGTATCCAGGGTCAGGGCGTCAGCGCCAAGCTCTTCGAAAAACCATGCCCTTTCTGGCGAGTCAACATGGGCTATGACCGATACTACGACTTTTATATCGGGAAACTCTTTCCTGAGCAATTCTACAAGATAAGGTTCTGCAACCGTAACCGAATCCACTCCGAACTCGGAAAGCTTGCCAAAATACCACCTGAACATATTATAGCCCTGCGAAGTCAAATGCTGACCCCCCATGCAGGAAGGATTCAAGACTACACCCATATTTAATTTTCTGCCATGAAGATACCGGGTCTGCTCGGCAATTTCATCCAACAACGGCGCGTGTAAGGTAATCCTGCCGCTTCCAACGACTTCCGGCGTACCTGCCATGTAAATTTCTGCATCCTTAGCAGCCTCCTTGCATATCTCCTTTAATGCTAAAAAATGGCCCGGATGCGGTATCATTAATTTCATTTTTTGTCACTACCAAGTTTTCAATCACCTTTGCTCATGAAGTATCATATAACTTCCCATGCCATTTCACCTTACACATAGGGGAAAAATCACGTGAAAAGATAGCTTTATACCTATAGCATCAATAAACCGTTGGATTTTTATATATAAAATTCACATTATACTT
>CAYSLW010000082.1:0-8695 GCA_964431955.1 uncultured Candidatus Methanoperedens sp.
ATGAACGGGCTTGGAATAAATCTGTTTATCCTGATCTGGTATCGAAATGCGTTTAACTTAGCAGAACCTTTTTTAAACCTTACAGTAATCAGAACCATCATGTGCGGCATAGCAGGCGCGGCAGGAAAAGATTCAGAAACTCTTGTTAAAAAGATGCTCGAAGCAATCAAGCACAGGGGACCTGATGGCTCCGGCACCCATTCCATCGGCGGCATCACCATCGGAAACGTCATGCTCACAATCACTGGCGATGCACACCAGCCGTTATCAAATCGCGGCGCTCTCACGTACAATGGGGAAATCTACAATTTCAGGGAGATTGCAGAAAGGCTTCACATCACAACTGATTCGGACAGCGAGGCGCTTTTTGCCCTGATTGGTTCAAAAGGTTTAGAAGCCGCGACAAAAGAATTGGGTGGCGATTACGCTATTGCCTATGCCAAGGACGGAAAACTGTATCTTGCCCGCGACACCGTGGGCGTAAAACCGCTTTACTATAGCACGGGCGCAAACTTCGCTTTTGCGTCTGAGAAAAAAGCATTGTCTGCCATTGGAATAAATGATATTCATACCCTAAAGCCAGGGCACATGCTCACTTTCAGCGCCGGAAAGATAGCAGAAAAAAGGGTTACCTGTTTTACTGCAGGCGAGGCGATAACAGATGAAAATATTGCCTCAAATGCGCTACATGAAGCGATAGAACACGCTGTGGAAAAGCGGCGATACACACACTTTGCGCTTGCATTCTCAGGAGGTCTTGACAGCTCCATAATTGCGGCGCTGTGCCCTGAAGCAGAATTGTATTCGGTTGGCTTGGCAGGCTCGCATGATATTAATCAGACAATACGGGCGGCGCAGCTCCTTGGGCTTTCGGATAAACTGCACGTCCATGAACTTACAATCGAGGAAGTGGAATCAGCAATTCCTGATGTAATAAGAGCAATTGAGTCCTCTGATCCACTAAAGGTAAGTATTGCATTACCATTGTTCTTTGCATCAAAACGCGCGCGAAATGACGGCATTCGCGTTATGCTTTCGGGTCAGGGCGCAGATGAACTCTTTGCTGGATACAGGCGATATGAATCCATGAGCCACGCCGAGCTTGAATTTGCGCTCAAGAAAGACCTTGATAACATCGCAGAGAACAACCTTGAGCGTGACGATGCCGTAACGATGGCAAATGCCGTTCTGCTTCGCGTCCCCTACCTGGACAGCGAGGTCGTGGAACTTGCTCTCCGGATTGCGCCTGAACTTAAGGTGCATAACAGTGTGCGAAAATATATCCTTCGGTTGGCGGCAAGGAAAATCCTGCCGCATGAGCTTGTCTTTAAAGAAAAGAAGGCGGCTCAGTACAGCAGCGGGATTTATTCGGCGCTCACGAAACTTGCCAGGAAAAAAGGCTACAGGAAAGAGCAAAGCTTAGGAAGGTATCTTGAAGAATTAAAGGTGTAAATCCTAGTCTCATGAAAATCTTTTTATCGCATCAGTCACTTTAACATGATAGAGTTAAAATGACTTCAACAGGCATCGAAAATAAAAAACTCGGATTTATAGGCACTGGAAAGATGGGTGAAGCCCTGATTAAAGGCATACTCCAAGCCCAGCTCGTTCCTCCGGAGAACATCTTTGCCGGCGATGTGGATTTTGCAAAGTTGCAGTTGCTTGAAAAAGAATATAAAATAAACACCTGCAAAGATAACTGCGCTGCTGTTGTCGATTCTGATGTAATTATAATTGCTGTCAAGCCGCAGACTGTTCCTGCAGTGTTAAAAGAGATTAATAATTCCATAAAGAACCAGCTTATTATATCGATAGCCGCAGGCGTGACAATACAAACTTATGAAAATGCCCTGCCCCGCGGCACCAAGGTAGTGAGGGTAATGCCAAACATTGCAGCTATTGTGAAAGAAGCCGCATCCGCCATCTGCCTCGGAAGCGCGGTATCAAAAGAGGACGCCTCAATCGCAACTGCGATTTTTAATTCCATTGGCAGGACTGTGATACTGCCTGAACATCTCATGGATGCCGTTACCGGATTATCGGGCAGCGGTCCAGCCTATATCTTCACGATAATCGAGGCGCTGGCTGACGGCGGGGTTTTTGTCGGGCTTGACAGGAACACCGCAAAAACGCTCGCAGCCCAGACCGTTCTCGGGGCAGCTAAAATGGTGCTTGAGAACGGCAGCCATACAGCAGAATTAAAGGATATGGTGACCTCGCCCGGAGGCACCACTATACGTGGTCTTCGGGTAATGGAAGAGCGAGGCGTGCGCATTGCGATGATAGATGCAGTGATCGCAGCCTGCGAACGTTCAAAGGAACTGGGGAGCCTGACCTGAAATGCAAATCCTTTCTGAAATCGAAAGATATGCAAGAAACAACCATGCGAGGATTGGGCTCGGGATTGGGGAAATTTCAGAAAAACTGATCAGGAGCGCGGAAGCTGCGCGTGAATATGCCGATGTTGTGCTTGTGGGAGACGCATTGGAGATTAAGGCAAGAGGCACCAACCTTGAGATAATCCCCGCAGAGGAGCCGTCAAAAAAGTTAGTTGAATTGTTGGTAAGGGGGAAGATAGATGGCGCTGTGAGAGGCACCCTCCGCGCGACCAAAACGCTTTCAGAGTTAAAAAAATCACTTAAAATCACAAAATTATACAGGGTTGCGTTATTGGAAACAGCAGACGGGAAACCATTTTTCCTTGCTCCAGTAGGTATTGATGAAGGGAATTCGGTTGAGGATAAGATTGAGTTAATAAAACGCGGTGTAGAGCATTTCAGGCGTTTTGGTATCGAGGCAAAAGTGGGGATCCTCTCAGGTGGGCGTTTTGAAGATAAAGGCAGGGATGAACATGTTGACAGGACGCTACAAGAGGCTGAGCTTGTAACAAAAAGAGTTTGCGAGATGGGAATCAACGCAAAGAACTATTCCATATTAATAGAGGATGCAATTGCGGAAGCGAATTTTATCATTGCGCCTGACGGGATATCGGGAAATCTTATTTTCAGGACGCTTGTGTTCCTGGGCGGAGGCTATGGTCACGGCGCACCGGTATTGATGGATAAGGTGTTTGTGGATACTTCCCGCGTGGGTGGACATTACACAAGAGCTATCATGCTTGCCAGCGCGCTGAAGAAACCAGGCACTCCTCAAAATCTGAAATAAACAACTCAAGGGCTTCTTCGCTCAGGTGCGGCATTATTATCAGCCTCATGGCTCTCGGAGTACGTGTTATCGAGGTCATCCAGCCTTTTTGGTGCAGTTTTTTCCTGACCTCCTCAAGGTCAGGAACATCCAGAGCAACGATGTTCATCACAGGCGTAATTAACGGCTCTATCCCGAACTCGCGGGTTCCCTCAACTATCCTGTCTGTCATCTTAATGCACCTGCCCACGATTTTCTTATACCCTTCCCTGCCAAGATGCATCATCACGGCATAAGTCGCAGCCACTGCAGCGCCGCTTCGTGTTCCTGTGAGGGAATGCTGCGCCCGTATTGTGAGATACGGCGTATCGATTTCAAGAGGCAGTAAACAGGCTTCATCTTTGAAAAGCAAGCCGCCAGCGGGAATGGGGGACAAACCCATTTTATGAGGGTCTGCTGTTATCGAGGTCACGCCTTTTACAGAAAAATCAAAATCATATTTTTTATCAAGGAAAGGTATGACAAATCCCCCAAAGGCTGCATCCACATGTAAAAACAGGTTATTTGCCAGAGCGATTTCGGCTAATTTATCTATCGGGTCTATCTGTCCGAACTCTGTCGAGCCTGCAATCCCTACAAGCGCTATGGTATTGTCGTCAATAAGAGCCTTTACAGAATCCATATCAACCTTAAATTCATGGTCTAAAGAAGCCTTCCTGAGCTCTAATCCCAGTATGTCGGCAATCTTATCGAATGAGAAATGGGCTGAAGCAGGAACAACCATATTCGGGCACTCTTTTTTGCTCAGGTTCCTGGCAGTCCTGAGCGCCTGGATATTGGATTCCGTGCCTCCTGTTGTTACATAACCGCAGGCGTTTCGGTCGCCCAGCAAACTCCCCATTATTTTTATCACCTTTTCTTCAAGTTCTCTTGTCCCACAAAAAAGCCCGAAGTCGCCCATGTTTGACGCGATGAACTGCATGTGGGCTTTCACTGCTATGGGATGCGGTCTTGTGCACATCGCAGATAGCACTTTTTCGTACGAGGTGTCTTTTTGCATGGCACTATTAAGCAACTTAAACACTTCCTTCTCTGGAAGCCCTTTTTGGTTCATGTGCTGAATACCAGAATACGGGTTAATAAAGGGTTCGGATTACTCGGCTTTGTTAAATAAGTGCCTTCAGTTAAAAAAGTCGTTATTCTGTTAAAAAAGTAAGCAATCTTCTTTGCCTCACAAAAGTAAAGCACCGAAAAGTATCATAATCATCATCACCATGCTAATGAGCATTATGTTATAACCTTAATGATTATATACACAAAAAGCGTAAAGTATATGTTACACAACATTCATGATTTAATCCCTCAAATGAAAATACAGCGGAAGATTAATAAGTGATAAGGAATAACTTTAACATGGGAACAATGCACTTTTAAGCGTGGGATAAAAATGGGAACTATACAGATTGGACAAGAACCAATTAACCTTTATGAATTTCGAGTTAAAAACAGAGATTTGGAGAGACAAGCAATAATTGAAATTCATAGCCAGATTTTGAAGTGGTTGCAGGATGAAAAGCTTGACACTCAAATTAAATCAATTAGATGCAACTCTATTTTACTTAATAAATTGACATACTATATTGCAAATGATATTGAGAAAAAAAACCGACATATGGTAATAAGCCGTGGATGGTATAAATATGGTCCGTGTTTCGAATCTGGGCGTAGGGGAGAGGAATCACTTGCTCTAACGATGTTCGACCATCTTCTTCCAAGTAAAAAAGTTATTCAAGAAATTGAGGATACCTGTAAAAAAGAAGTGCCTTTATTTTTAAAAAATATAGATAGAAGTCAAGACTATCCTTTTGAGTATTTGATGCATATCTATACTGATAGGGTAGACTATCCTAAAATTAAAAATTTTTATCTTGCTAAGCATATTTTGACTGGTTCAATTCGTGAATACAGAAAAGAATCAACAAAGTCCAATATTGACGAATTGAATAAAGCATCAATGGATTTTGATAAAGAAATTTTAGCCGCATCGTATAGAAGCACAGTTAACATCCACCCAACCGATATTGATTTGATTTTAGAGTTCTCAGCATTAATGAACCAAATTCTAAATGATGCATACGAGAATCCAGATGAAATACCTCTTGCAAATAAGATTGCCAATGACTTCATCAATATTGTTTTGATGACATTTGCAAATAAAAATTATCTATATACGTTCAAAACAAGCAATCTTCAACATAGAGCTATACTAAAAAATATTACCGAATCCGCTTATTATGGTTATATAAAAAGAACCGAATCACTAATAGGAGAATATTATCAAGCTCTTAATACCTGATTAGGTGTTACTTTGGTTCTTTTTTTAGATACATCCATAATTATATGCAGTACGAATTTTTTTGAACAAGATTTTAGTAAAGCTGTTACTGTTATGAAAGGCGATGACTGGATTACAACAGAACGGGTTGTTGATGAATTACGAAGTGTAAGAGACAGGAGAAATAAAATTTATAAAAAAATCATAGGATATAAATTTAGAACAGAAGATTCTTTTAAAGATTTATATAATAAATGTTTCATATTCAATTGCACTAAAACTAACAATGATCATAGACATGTCACTAACATTTTCAAATATGTATTGAGCGAGTGTGCTGTTGGTTGGAATGATGAAATTACTCAAGAAACATTAAATAAATTTAGAGGATGCAGCTTCCGAACATTACGATCTATAAGAGTTAAATTTGGGGGACTTATCAAGAATTTGAATGACCCTGTTTTTTATAATCGGCACGTTATGCCAAAAATTCCTACTACAGCTAATTGCAAAGCTTTGCAAAAATACTTGAGAGATGAAATGGAAGATTCAATTTCTCATAAAGGAGATATTAAAATTTTGATAAACGCAATATTGCATGGGTATGATGTTCATCAAGGGGTTACCTTTAGGTCAACCGACCATTTTTTAACTAATCATACTAACAAAGGGACAATTCAAGAAGCAATCGTTAAGTTTTATCCAGACCATCCCGGTTTTGAAATAAAAGGTTTGGATGACATCGTAATACAAACCACTTTTACCAACTTTTAAGTTTATCCAAGTTCAGAGACAATCTGAGAAGCAAGGACAAGACGGCTCAGGTTAATGAACGGCTGTTAAAAATCCTGTGCCATAACATCTGCGTGGTCATTCAGGAAATGTTTGAATTGGGGATTTATCCCCAATTCAATCTGCCGATTCAACCCCAATGCTGTTTAAAAAGTGCCGAAGATGTTAAAAAGTCGGGCAAAATTAGGACTTCTTTAACAAAGCCGGATTACTCCTCTATAAATTCGTAGAATTTATCCCAGTCAAGCACTGTGGAAACGCATCCCGCCTTCTCAAGCACAAGCCCAACGCCGTAAAGGTTTAATCGCTCGCACATTTCAAGCCCTGCCTTTACTTCAGTCATGCACCCCACACCCAATATTGCCAGAGGTTTATGCTTCCGCACCAGTCTTTTTATAAAACTGGAGCCAGGCACGATAAACACCTTGTAGCCAAGCTCCTCAACGCTTTTCTTCGCTCGCCCGAGGTCGCAGCCGCAATTGATACACTGCATGCCTTCGGGACTCAGTTTTGAAGGGCAGGTGACTGCTCTCAAGCACTGTGGGAAAAAAATCATGCGCTTGTTAATTGGCGTGTCCCTGAATTTTCTAAGTGAAATCTTGTTTTTAAGTGTGATACCCATATAATCCACAATGGAATCATCCATTTTGGCGAGGCGGAATAATGCTTTAACAACAGTCTCAAGCAGGGTGATAGAGAATAGCATAAAATTCGGGAAAATGAATCTCTCGGTTTTAAAGGAATATCCTATCAGCAATGACCCCAGAACCGCGATTATGAATAAAAATAATACAAAATATACAACTGCCTGACCGATTATTGCGAATAAAGGCTCCAATTCAAACATTCATGTAGTATGAATATTTCTTAAAAGATAAGGGTATCTGAATAAAAACTCAAATCTCAATCACAGTATTTATCTCTTCGAGCGCCCGCGCATAAACCCCTGTTTTATTTAAGTACGCAGCAAGCTTGAGCGGGCGAGCACCGCCCGGATGGTAGGTAATGACCGCTGCTGGGGCGCAATGCTTCACCATGCTAATAAGACCGTTCACGTCCATGTGGTCGCTGATGTTGATAGTCGGGAACTTATAGTCGCGCCTCCCGGTCAGTATGAACTTCCTTGCCGCTTGAAGCCTTAGTATTCCGCCTGGCGTTGTTATACGAATCCCGCAATCGCTGTCAAGGTCAACAATGCGCCCGATGTTCTTCATTAATCCTTCAGTAAGTGCACGCGATACTGGCTCCATCCCTATCTCCCCGGAATAACCCGATTCCCGAAGCAGCTTCACAGCGCGCTGGGCTTTCCCGAATGCGTATGCGCCGAAAGCTATATCATCTGAAGCTTCGACCGCTTCTTTAAAAGCATTGATATCATCCTTGAAATGACATCTGGGGTCGTCCGGGTCTCCGTAGTTTGATTCCGTGACCAGACAATCGCATTTGGGGAGATCTTTTGCATCCTTAACATCCCCTGTGACCAGAACCCTTGTCCCCACATCATTTTCCCAGTAAAAAGCACATGAACCTATCGTATGGTGGGTGGGATACGTTTTTACATCAACTCCAGAAATTTGAATAGTTTCTCCGATTTGAAAGGTCTTACCCGCATATTTCCTGCCATAAAGGATTTCAAGGGCTTGTGCTGTCTCTTTCGAACATACCGCTTTTTCAGAGAGCATGGCAGACTTCCCATGATGGTCTGAATGGGCATGGGTTATCAGGTAGGCATCGGGAGAAAAAGAGTTTGTGGTATCTACTGCAAAAGTTAACCTTCTCTCTGCGTTAAAAACCAGAGATACATGGGGTTTGAATCCCCTTTTTGTTCTGTGCCTGATGGGCAGCACGCCGAGATCAAATAAAGGTTTCAATAAAACCACTTCACATTAAAGCTGCATTTATATCCGCTTCAAGCACGTTTCCATGGGTTACGCCCACATATCGCTTGAACACCGCGCCGTCTTTTTCGAGAATCAGCGTGGGTACGGCATATATAGTAAATTTGGCGGCAAGCTCATGAGCTGTATCAACGTCAACTTTCCTGAACTCTATCTTATCCCCGAATTTCTTTTTCAGCTCTTCGAGAATCGGGTCCTGCATCTTACAGGGACCGCACCAGTCAGCATAAAAATCCATCAGAACAACTTTACTCATTTATTTTCCTCCTTGTGTAGCGGTATGATTTGCATTCTCCTCATGGGCTTTTTCGTATCCCGTCTTTTCTCCGGCATGTACTCACCTGCTACCACACCTTCAGTATAGCGTTATGGTTTAAAATAGTTGCCTAACCTAAACCAATAAAATATACCGTCAATAAACCGTTGGATTTTGGATAAATTCGAGACTTTTTACTATCTTCTGGTTTGAAAAACCACAGAGTCGGCTATGAACTGCGGTTCATAAATGAACATGAAAATTGAGTTT
>CAYSLW010000083.1:0-5049 GCA_964431955.1 uncultured Candidatus Methanoperedens sp.
ACGATTACCCAAAAAGGATTACAATTGAAAAACTTGCAAAAATGTTTGACATATCCCCATCTACCCTATGTGAGATTATCCAGAGGGGTGAAAAGAAAATTATTTTAGAGCATTTTTGCAGAAAAACATGATTCGCTGCTTTTGAAGAGGCGCTGAAAGTATTTACAAAAGATGAATTTCCAGAGCCGTATAAGGTAATTTCGAGAAATCTTGAAATAGCGAAAAATTTCTGTTCACAGAGAGATTGAAATTTGAGTGAGGAGAGTAAGCCCCTTTATGTTTAGCGCAAGGGTAATACCCTTATCGCGCTCATGCGGCATTTGGCTATGCGCCGTACTCGGACAGGTCTGGACTGCCCTTTATGCCCTATTTCGGCTTGCACCCGCGGGGATTCGCCGTTCCATCCGCATACGCATGACCTCACTCTTTCGAGCTCATCGCATTACTGCGCAGCGGTATCGTTTCTGTTCCAGAGCCAGGATTCTCACCCTATACCCTTAACAGGCATCCGCGGTCCAGAAGGTGAGGGGACTTTCCTCAGCGAAATCTCGCCGGCAGCCGCCCTTCCTCTCTCCATCATTAATTAACGTGTTATGGTTTATATTTACCGCCGCAGTGTAAAACTATTAAACTCCCCTTTATACTGTTCAGATATAACTTCTACATTATTTACTCGTGCATATTCCGGTCCTTTCCTGCACCACCCTACCATTTTTTTTAAATTTCCCTCTTCCCCTTCAAAAACCGCTTCAACCCGCCTGTCATCCAAATTCCTTACCCAGCCTGTGAGGTTGAGTTCTTCTGCCTTATCCTTCGTACTTGACCGGAAGAATACTCCCTGCACTTTCCCGGAAATAAAAACATGAACCCTGGTGTTCATTTCTTTCGAAATAAAATGAGAATCGGGATTACAGAAGCCCCGACCTCTGGAGCAGCATCAAATCCTCGGTATTCAGTTTCTCGCCGAGCTTGAACTGGTTATATACCTCTTCAGCTTCCTTCTTAGCCTGCTCCCTGATTGATTCGTCCTTGCTTTCCTTAGTCTTTCTCTTTAATCCGATTATTACCTTATTAAGCTCGCGGATTTCTTTCTGGGACTGGATGAATAATCTATGCTGCTCATCCGCCGCTTCCTGCGCTTTCACAAATTCCCTGTGCGCAGCATCAGACTCTGCCCTTATTGCATCAGCCTCTTTGAAAATCACAATCATCTTATCATGGTATTCCTGCGCAGCATCGGCATGCTCTTTAACATTATTGTGATATACCAGAGCTTCATCGCGCAGGGATTGGGCTTTTTCAAGTAATGATTTTAATTCGGTATTGCCTTCAAGCTGCTGTTTTTTACGCTTCAGCTCTTCGGTTAATGAGGCTATGTTCTCCACGAGTTCTCTTTCTTTGGCAGGTTTCATTACCTCTGTCTGCTGTTTGAATTCCAGCGCGTCGATCTGTCTTTTTAATTCTTTGAGCGAAGGTCCGTCGCCGAGATTCAGATTCTTGCGGATTTTATCTATTTCAGCATATATTTTATTAGCCTGCTCATTCAGTTCATCGCGTTTGAGTTTAGCTTCTGCGACTTTTTCGTTATTCTCATCGCGCAGCTTTTTGAGTTCCTGAGCCTCATCGATTTTTTCTTTAGTGCGCTTATTTAATTCGTTTCTCTTACTGGCGCACTTGCTTGCTTCCAGATTGAATTCGTTTCTCTTGTTCTTGTTCTCTTCTGACTTATTTTTCAGGTCTGCCTTTCTATTCATTAATTCATTTAACAACCTATAGTCCTCCTTTTCCAACAATTTGTTGGGGTTATGCATTTCATAATGCACTGT
Organism: uncultured Candidatus Methanoperedens sp.; assembly: GCA_964431955.1. Classification (GTDB taxonomy): domain Archaea; phylum Halobacteriota; class Methanosarcinia; order Methanosarcinales; family Methanoperedenaceae; genus Methanoperedens. The sequence goes on from CAYSLW010000083.1 coordinate 1,827, forward strand.
ACATGTCCCGTATAACGCGGGACAGCCATACGGCTATCATTCATACGTTGTATGCACTGATTAAGGGATTGCCAAATCCTCAAAACAATTTGAAGGAATCACTGCATAACGAGTGAATGATTTTTCCTCATTCTATCACATTCCTATTAACCTTTTCGGACAAGAAATGAGCCTGTATCTTCAAAGCAAAGACAAAGCTGAATGAGAAAACAGAATAAAAATTAATAGGCGGAAATCCCCTGAAGCGAGGATAGCCGCCGGATGCGTTTTAGCATGTTGGGATGTGTGCTCAGCATCTCCATTAACTTATCGCTGGTCTTTACTCTTACAGGTCTTGTCCGCAGCGCCATCAATTCATTGATATCGATAGTGCCGCTTCCGTCAAGGTCAATCTGGGACAATTCCCGGATATCGCTGCCAGCCCTGGAAGGGTCGTTCGCAAAAAATGCTTTCATTCCCTCGATTTGTTTCAATGAATCCTTTGGCACTCTTGCGCTGCCATATACAAGTTTATATAGTGCAGAAGCAAGGTAATGCGGTGAGTTCCCAAGCTTTACAGCGCCTTCATCAGCATAATATTCCCTGATTCTCGATACGTACAGCACGAGAAGATTCGTTATCAAATATACTGCAAACGCAGCAATTCCTATAAGGACATTATTCCCCCGGTCTCTTCCGCCCGAGAACACGGAACTCCATGCAAGATACCAGCATATCATTGGAATTACGCTTATCATCGTTATAACAGCCACGTCCCTGTGTTTCAGGTGGGATATTTCATGACCTATCACTGCCCTGAGCTCTTTTTCATTAAGAAGGTTCATTATCCCTTCTGTAACGCACACGCGTCCGTCGCTTGCCCATCTGCCGAATGCGAAAGCATTGGGAATGGGTATCCTGGCAACGCCAACTCTGGGTTTTGGTATCCTTGCATCCCTTGCAAGTTCGCCGACCATCCTGTGCAGCGCAGGAGCTTCCCGCTCACTCACATATCTAACGCCCATTGACCATTCTACCATTTTTGGTCCTATCATGTACTGGATGAGCATCATGACCGAAGCCATAACACCGTAGAAGAAAAATCCACTTATTCCAATACGACTCGCTGCAAATGCCACGAGCCCGTAGACTATGGCGAACATTACGGTCATTACTAGATACAATCTCAATTTAAGCCACATATTTTTATCACCATGCAGTTAAATTCACCTGATACACTCATTTCTTATCACTGTATTTTGAGAAGTTCTCACGCGCAAGAGGACCAAAAGCGTCTACAAGGCTGTCCAGGATTTTTGTGGTGATTTCGGTGGCGGCTTCTTCCTCAGAAAAAACCGGCTCATATACATACCGAACCCTGCCGTTTATGTTATCCGTGCGCCTTGCCGTATATCCAGCCTTGACTAAGCGATCAAGTGTGCCTGCTACGCTCGTCAATGGAATCTTTGTCTTTTCGGTCAGCTCTGACGTGGTCATCTCGCCTTCATTCCACAACGTCTTCAGTATTGCAGTTTCAATAGGGCTGAAGAACTTGGTAAGACCCTCGTTTGAAATATTTATCTGATCCAGCTTAACCATGAGTTTACAATTAACGTAAAGGCTCTTAAAGATTGCGGACGTTAAGGATTGCCCAAGCTATACTGAGGTCATAGGTGCCGCTTTTGAAGTTAGTATTTTATAAAAATGAATTAGTTGGCGACTATATAGCAGATATTTTAGTTGAGAATGAAATTATTATTGAAGTAAAAGCTGTGAAAGAAATAGATACAGTTCATTTTGCCCAATGCTTGAACTATCTAAGAATAACAGGGCTGAAACTATGCCTTTTGATCAATTTCAGTAAACGTAAACCAGGGTAGAAATTATTGGTGGTTACATGCACCTTCGGTAATGGGATTATATGGATTGTTTTACAGCATTTTTGACAATTGGTTGTGGCGGCAGCCAATTATAAGGCAAATTGGACTGGTGAAGTTCCCAAATCTAAACGATACTTGGAAGGGATATGTTGCCTCATCTTTTGAATCGCATAAGACAAAGTATGAAGCGAGTCTCGAAATACTTCAAAGTTGGACTCTGATTAGTATAATTATAAAAACTGAAAAATCCGCATCCCTCACGCGGGCGCGCCATCTGGGGAATTGCTGGGCGGCTGTCGATTATTTAAAATTAACACCATCGACAGGATAAAGGCAATAATTCATCCCGTTTAGTCATTCTTGTGTTTTAATCGGATTATAGAGCTACTGGTAATCGCTACCTTTTTCACTGAAAAACTCATTTAATCATCAATGATTCAAATCATCGAAGGCACTATATTCATAGACGACATGGAAAAATTCCTGCATAAGCTCAAAAAAATCAGCAAGGAGAAAAACGTAGTCATTCAGGTGCTCGACGCCGATAAACTGGCAAGCGAAGAACACCTAAAGTTCGCTATCGAAAAAGCAATAAACTCATTCAACGCCGGCAGGAATATCGCAAACGACCTTGCCAAGGAAATAATGCTCTATGCAGCAGGCACTCGCCAGATAAACAAAGCGATGAGAGTTGGCGTGCACAATGGGGAAAATAACATAGCACTCGTGGCAATCGGGGAAAAACCTGATTTATCCGCATTTAATATAATATCAAAGCGTGTGCTTCAATATAATAACTCCAAAAACGAGGCATTGATGGATATTTTCAACATCACAAAAGAAGAACTTGAGGCAACTGGTATGGATAAAATCCCGGCGCTTGTTCTGGAAAGAGTTGCGCTTGTGGATGTGATAAAATAACGTTTCGTAGAATCGCTTAACTGTTGGATTACTAACTTGTCCGATGGTTTTTTATCTTCTGTTACCCTTATGGTTCTTATTCCATTGGTCAGTTTGATGAACCCGTCTAAAAAGAATGAATATTTTTGGGCTCATCAAAGAAGGAGGCTTTATGGAACTTGAAATTGCACCCCATGTCGAAGAAATAAAAAGGGCGCTTGATAACGAAATAGACGAAGGCAATATCATTGCGGAGCTAAAAAAACTGCTTGAATACAGGGTACCACTGAGCGAAGCAAAAAGAAGCCTGATTAAAAAATACGGCGGGGGAGAAAAAAGTAAAGCCAGGAAACTGAAGGACATAGTAATTGGAGACCGCAATATTGAAATTACCGGGCAAATACTGGAAATCAGCAAAAAAACCATAAATGTGAAAAATACTGAAAAGATTGTTTTTTCAGGGG
>CAYSLW010000083.1:5149-8556 GCA_964431955.1 uncultured Candidatus Methanoperedens sp.
GGACGGCGACATAAATGTCCATACCGAGTTCACGATTTTGAACATCGAACCCCATGATATCAATACAAAAGATGGCACTAAAAAGATTCTAAGCGGTATCGCTGCAGATGAGGATACCAGACTTCCATTTACCGCCTGGATAATACTGCCAGAGCTTGCGGCTGGAAGTGCAGTTGAGGTAAAAAACGCTTATGTCCGGTCATTTCGAAGGATTCCTGCTCTGAATATAAATGAAAATAGCATAGTTACAAAGCTTGATAAGAAGCTCGAATATAAGGGAACCAGCAGAGTCAGGATAGGAGATATTGTTAGCAAAGACGGGGCTTATGATATTGTAATCGAAGGCAACATTCTCTCTGTCAGACCCGGCTCAGGATTGATAGCCCGCTGTCCCGAATGCAGCAGAGTTATTAAAAAAGGCATTTGCAGGGTACACAGTAAAGTGGATGAAAAAATAGATATGCGGATTAAAGCCATAATTGATGACGGAACAGGCGCATTGACACTCGTTCTCGATGCTCCTCTCACACAAAAGATATGTGGATATACAATAGAAGAAGCTCAAAATATCGCAAAAGCAGCAATGTCCCAGGAAGCTGTGGAAGACGAAATCAAGAAGAAACTTGTAGGGAAAATGCTCGCAGCGAGGGGCAATACCTCAAAAGGTGATTTCGGGATTACGCTTGTAGCGAGTGATGTGTGGGAGCCCTCGGATAGTACCAGGGAGAAGGCAATCGAGCTGCTCGGGAGGGCGGGATAACATGGAAAAGGCGGAAAAGATAATGGACAGGGAAGTTGCATGGCGCATTTTTGCAATTGAGTTTAACATGTCAAATCTCCACATAAGTGAGGGTGACGAGAGGGCGCCAAATTATATCATTACACCCACGGGAGTAAAGTGCAACCGTCTTTTTATCGTGGGCGTGGTCACTGAAGTCGAGAACATCGGCAAGGAGAATAACCTGTGGAGGGCGCGCATAGCAGACCCTACGGGCGTTTTCACCATATACGCTGGGCAGTACCAGCCCGAAGCCGCCATCTTTTTATCTGAACTGCAGGTTCCTGCATACGTGGCTATAGTGGGCAAGGCAAGAAAATATGAGCCTGAGGACGGGAGCGTGTATGTATCAGTGAGACCTGAGGAACTAAATACTGCAGATGAAAAACTCAGGGACATGTGGGTGCTGGATACGGCAGAACATACGCTTTTGCGCATCAGAACAATCGAAGATGCCTTGGACTCAGGGGTGTCAGGAAATGAATTGAAGGAGCTTTTGCTAAAGAGAGGGACAAATCCATTGCTTGCAGATGGCGCAGTGCGGGCGATTGAACATTATAAAAACCCTGGTAAAATCATAGAAGAACTTAAAAACGCATTAATCCATGCTGTGGAGACGGCTGCATCCGAGAGGGCTAAAACTCCAGAACAGCAGGTCGAAAAGCCTGGACAAAAGGAAGAAGAAATAAAGGCTGCAGAAACGACTTCCGCCACAGAAATCAAAGAGACTGAGAAAGAGCCAAAGGAAGTGCTTGCAGACATAATCGATAAACTGGACACGGGAAGGGGAACGACTTATTCTATGGTGGTTGAAACAGCACAATCGGCTGGTATTGGCGCTGAATTGGTGGAGTTATCTATTAAGGAGCTCATGGCTGAAGGAAGATGCTATGAGCTAAAAATCGGGGTGCTTCGTAAGGTACAGGAATGATCAGTCCGTTACTGAATGAACCTGCCCTGGTTGTTGATAACACCTTCAGGACGCTTGTAGTTGCGGATGTCCATCTTGGTATCGAATGGGAGCTTTATCACAGCGGGTTTTCAATTCCCAGCCAGGTCGAGAAGAGAAAGATGCGCATCCATGATTATATCAGGAAAGTAAAGCCTGACAGGATTGTGCTCCTTGGCGACATCAAACATAATGTACCCGTAACATCGTGGCAGGAAAAGCAGGAGGTTCCGGCGTTTTTGAAAGAACTGGCTGCTTCTGCGCCTGTGGATCTCGTGCCTGGAAATCACGACGGCGACATAGAGAACCTTGTCCCCGAAAATGTAACCGTGCATGGGATGAGGGGTTTTGTGCTCGACGATGTTGGTTATTTCCACGGTCACACATGGCCTGATATTGAACTGTTATCCGCATCGCATGTTGTGATGTCCCACAACCATCCAACGATAAGGTTCACGGATATGCTTGGGCATGCAGTTTCGGAGGAGGTATGGATACGCACGCATTTTATTGAAAAGGCTATCAGGGAACATTACGGCGACATTGAATGGAATAATCCTGAGGTTATAATAATGCCTGCGTTTAACGAGTTATGCGGCGGAGTACCTTTTAATGAATCCATACATGAAGAACTGCTCGGTCCGGTCTTTGCAAACCATGCGATTGAGCTTGAAAAAGCCAGGGCGTTCCTGCTTGACGGGACAGACCTGGGTACGGTAGGGGGTATCAAGAAGCTTGGGATAACGAGAGTGCGGAAAAACAGGAAAAAGTGACGCAGATTTTTTTCAAACGCCTTCTGCACGCCAGTGAATACAAAGATGCCTCTACTTTGCGTTCTTTGCGATGTACGGCGCCGATATGTTCCCGAATCTCGCCTGACATCAGTTTTGGGAGGAGCGCATCGGGAGGGCATGTCCACACATGCTATGGCATGCGTGTTGTATGGGAGTCGAGAACCGTTAGGCTTCGCGGAGCTGGCGCATCCACGTCAACCGTCACGTCAGAAGACGCTGGCGCTTGGCAGGATGAACCTGTATATCCACGATATTAAGAATGCCAATCTTGCCTATGGCGATACCATCCTCTACCCCAAGTTCAAAGAGGGCGAGGGGCTGAAGAGATTGATGTGGATAAAGAATGGCAGGAGCTTCGCAGGGTTGAGGGGGAGATTTATCTGTTCATGCGCGGCGGATTCGCAGCAAAATGAGAGCTAATGAGAATGCGAAATATATTCCCGTGACGGAATTTAAGGGATTATTCGCTGGCAGATGCTTTTCCGTAACGTATTTCGGCGCAGCTAACCGCAAAGCACGCAAAGTTTGCAAAGAAGTAAAATAGTACTAACAAACATGTAATGTAACGGTCTGCAAAAAAGCGAACATCGAGAAAGACGTCACGGTGCATTCTCTCAGGCATAGCTTCGCTACACATCTACTTGAATGCAGTACAGACCTGCGGTATATCCAGGAGGTGTTAGGGCACAAGAGTTCAAAGACAACAGAGATATATACGCATGTAAGTAACAGGGATATAGGGAAGATAAAAAGTCCGTTGGATAGCTTATGGATAAAAGGAGGAGATAATGATTGAAGATGTTCGACCAGAGGGATGTATATGCGAACTCTGTTCGGATATACGATGTTAGGCGACATGGGATAAAATTAGACTGGTATTCTTTCG
>CAYSLW010000084.1:0-8424 GCA_964431955.1 uncultured Candidatus Methanoperedens sp.
CCCACTGCATCTCGGAATGGGGGCATGATTTCAGACCCGAATACAGGCAGTTAAAGATAATAGGCACTTCCTTTCCCGATGTTCCCTTAATCGCACTTACTGCCACAGCGACAACGAAAGTCAGGGAGGATATAATAAACCAGCTTGAACTCAAAGATTGTAAAAAATATATTGCCAGCTTCAATCGTGAGAACCTTGTATATTATGTCAAACCCAAACAGGATGCATTCAGGCAGATAGTAGAGTTCTTAAAAACAAAGCCTCGCGAATCAGGAATAATTTATTGTTATAGCAGGAAAAACGTTGACTCACTAACTGAAAACCTGAAGTATGCCGGTTTCCGTGCGCTTCCATATCATGCAGGCTTGTCCGCAAGCGTGAGGTCCACGAACCAGGATAAGTTCATAAAAGATGACGTGGAGATACTCGTTGCCACTATCGCTTTCGGGATGGGCATCGACAAACCCAACATACGTTTTGTGATACATCACGACCTCCCGAAAAACCTTGAAGCCTACTACCAGGAAACAGGACGCGCAGGCAGGGATGGACTGAGGAGCGATTGCGTGCTTTTTTACAGCTACGGCGACAGGCAGAAGATAGAGTATTTTATTAACCAGATGACAAATGAAAAAGAAAGGCAGATAGCGCACGATAAGCTGATGGACATAATAAATTTTTGCGACACCAATGTATGCCGGAGAAAGCTGCTCCTTGAGTATTTTGGAGAGGACTATAAGGAGAATAAGTGCAGCGGCTGCGATAACTGCCTCATGCCAAAGGACGAGATGAACCAGAAAATATTCCTTGTAAAACCCCAGGCAGTCGAAAAACCGGCAATAATAGAACAGGACATCGACGACAGGGGATTGTTCGAAGCGCTTCGCACGTTGAGGAAAACACTGGCTGACGCTGAAAATTACCCGCCGTATCTGATATTCAATGATGCAAGCCTGAAACAGATGGCTGCGCTGCGCCCGTGCACCCCCCAAGATTTTCGAAAGATAACCGGTGTGGGAGATAAGAAGCTTGAGAGATATGGCGGCATTTTCATAGGTGAGATCCGAAGGTTTTGCGAGAAAAACGACTCTTACAGCCAGTCGGCAAAAAAGCAGTCAAGTGAGTATGTGACCCTGGAAATGCTGAATCAGGATATGGACCTTGATGAGATCACATTAAAAAGGAATTTATCTTTGAATACTATCTATGGTCACATTGAAAAATTGATCCTTTCAGGTGAAAATATCCATATCGAGAAGTTGGTAAAGAAGGAGAAGATCGAAGTGATTTCAAGTGCGATCCTTGGATTAGGGGGAGATACCCTGAAGCCGATAAAGGAGAGGTTGGGTGATAATTTTTCATACGGGGAAATAAGGATCGTGAGAGCTAAAATGAAGGGGAAGAACGATTAGTATTTTGCAAGATTCTATCCTGTTTATCATGTAAATCCTGTCGATTGTTATTTTTTTAACCTCTAAACGTCTCTCACGGTCTTTGAACTTAATATGAATCTCAGATATTGCGCATCTTGCTGGTCTTTTTCACGGGGCGACGATTCCTTCATCCTGATCAAATCCATGATATTGGGCATTTTTATTACAGTTCCTTTATATGGAAATTTCCTGCGATATTCATAGAAGAAATTGAACTTATATCTCTCTATGAACATCAGGTCGATTTCAACCCTGGTGTCCGTTAATCTGACGCCGCCTTCTAATTTCTCTTTTTCAACAAACCCAAGATCCGATAGCAGAGAGGTTGTTTTGCTTATGCTCTCAGAATCCAGTGAAACCGCTATATCTATATCAAAAGTGGAACGGGGAACGCCATAAAGCACAGCGGCAAACCCTCCAATAAGAAGATATTTTATTCTGTGTTTATTGAGCAGTTTGATGATTTTGATTAATTCGCGTTCCATGCTTGTCCCAGCATTTTGTTGAACATTTCTATTTTTTTGATATTCTCAGGATAGACGGGGTACTGCAATATGACCTCATCCTTGCCTTCTTCCATTATCTTTTCAAGCCTGTTCAAATCGCGAAGCGAGCCGATTTGACCGCAAAGCGTAAGATATGCCATGTTGTTCCTCATTACAAGAAGCGCGCCGCTTCTGGTTTGATATCTGCCTTCGGTTCGTAGAGCTTCCTTGATGTGCTCTTTCAATCTGGATTTGATAAGATACAGTGACATCTCATAGCAGGCTTGAGTCGTTTTCAGGATTTTTGATATTGTTTTCCGGGCGGGGTTGTTGAGTTTTTTGCCGTGGAACTGGATTGTGGTTTTCATGTTACTGTATTTCGATTCATATCAACTTTTTAATTTCTTTTACTTTTATGCTCCTCCTGTTTTATGCAAGACAATAACACTTCTATAACGCACAGATTGTTAAAATCTTTTGCTTTTACTCTTACACTCGATAATCTACCCGAACTTCACCACAGGACATGCCCATGTGCATTTCCCGCAATGGTTACAATTCCCATTTATTCGTGCCGTGCCGTTCACGCTGACTGCCCGCTCTGCGCACTGTCCCAAACACACTCCGCATCCTGTGCACGACAAGGCGCGCCGTATCGTCTTTTCTGCAAGTCCGATTAATTGCCTCGCCGAACCCTCGTTGCCGCCTCTTGCCACCACTGTTCCGCTGGCATAAACATGCACATTATCCTTCCCACACTGCGCAAGAATCACCCCGTCAATCGAATTTGTATCTCCGATTATGCCAAGCAATCCCGTCTCTTCAATCAAAGGAAGATTTAACGGCGCGCCGAAACTGCCTTCGGCTGTTATCCCGCCGGCTTTGCACGGTCGGTATCCCACAGTCATTGTAAAATTAATGGGTTTTTTCTCAAATTTCGGAGCGAGGTTTATACCTTTTTTTTCAGCTATCATTTTGATCGATTTTGGAAGAACCTGCCAGCGCCAGAAGCCGTATGTTACCCATTCCAACGGCAATCCGCTTCGTGTGGCATATTCTTTGAGGTATTTTTCAAGCTTTTCATACAGCTCAGGGTGTATTTCCGCAAGGCGTGAAAAATCCGCCATGCTTGCTGATGGGCATAACCAGCACCCTATCCTGTCAAATCCCTGCTCGTACAGGGGATTGTATTTTGCCTTTTTCCAGAAAAGGTATAACCAGACATGAAGCGCAGTCCAGTTTTGTATTGGGGTTGCAGCTATCTGGTTTCCAACCCATGGGTTCTTCCAGATGTGCTCGCTGTTGGCACGAATTTCGCTTTCGTACTTTCGCTGCCCTACGAATGTCAGGCAGCCTTTTTCATAGTTTTCCTCGATGACCTGCGTTATTGCCCCGAGTTTGCATACCTTGCAGCACCATCTCGCTTCCACCGTAGGCGGTCCGAAATCGTCAATAGACTGCCAGAACGAATCGCCTGATGAATGCATCTTCAAAGGCAAAGATAGCTCTTGCGCAACCTGTTTTACATTGTCAATGGTTTCGGAAAACTCAAGACCTGTGTCAGCGAAAAGTATATCGAACTGCGGCACACAATCGCGCACAAGCAGCAGTGTTGCAAGACTGTCCTTTCCACCGGAGTATGAAATAGTGACGGGTCTTCCAGTTGTCACTGCCACGTTTTTTATAAAGCTGTGCGCTTTTTCCTCTAATTTTTCCAATATGTGCATGTTCGCCTGCACAGCCTCATCCCATGTTCTTTTTTGTCCTGAATATGATTGCTCTATTGCTTGCGGTTTGCCGTTCCAGCGCGTTTTCACAGCCATTCCTTTTTCACGCGTGAGCATCCTCCCTGCGCTCATACGCGCCCTGCCTGTCGCTATGACCTCTTTCTGCGGCGAAAGCACAATAACCTCGTCTTCCTCGATAATACCGGCGTCTGCGTCATTCACCCCGGGCGCAAGCACCGAAGCACCTTTTATTATAAAATCTACGGCGCCGTAGTCTACGATTATCCATTTTTTCCCGTTTACAAGCCGCCGTGCGCCTTCAAGCCTTGGAATGAATACCCACCCCATCCTTTCAAGTTCAAAACGCAGCGAACCCATCACAGCACCGTCGAATATCACTTCGTCCATCCTGTCTTCATACGGCGCCTTGTTCAGCGCCACAAGCCTGCCGGGAGGTATGAGCCCTATCCCGAACTGCTTTTCTGTCGTCCTGTTGATAAGGTCAATATCGTATTGAAAAGCCGATCTTACATCTCCTGGCGGAGTTATATCGATTTTCTTTGTGGCTACTCCACAGGCGCATGTTTTCCCGAGTACGGGGAGGTTGCAGGAAAGGCACCAGTATAGCACGAGTTCGCCGAGGTAATAGGTCATGTTATTTCATCAGTGAGTTGATAGTATTTATACGGTGCGTCGTGAGTGTCCAAATAAACTTATTAATCCCCTGTGCATAGTGGGAGGTATGATTGTTTCCATGACCCTTGAACTGAAGGACATTCCCGGGCAGCTTGTTTTAGCGCTCTCGCCAATTTCCAAACTGCATGGGAATATCATGAGTGTTGTACACCAGCACGATGAAAAGACTCCGAGAGGGACTATCCCGGTACAGGTCACTTTCGAAATAGAACACAGGGTTCTGAATAAACTCATAGAACGGCTTGAAAAAAGCGGCGTTAAAGTAGCAAGGGTAGGGGAGGAAAGATTAAGGGCCACGGTTTCTGTGATTCTTATAGGTCATATAGTTCACTCAGACATGGGAGACACCATCGACAGGATAGATTCCACAGGCTTTGCTGAAGTTGTGGATATGTCGCTTTCTATGCCTGTGATAGAGAAGGCTTCATCAGCATATCTCGTAATCAATGCCGTGGGAGAGAAGGAACTATGCAAGGCTTTGGACATCCTCAGGGATGTGGCGCATAAAAAAGACCTGCTCATTATTGAACCCATAAGGTTGAATTCAGGGGGGGCATGAAGACAAAAAAAATATCTATCATCGGGTTCGGCGCCGTGGGACAGGGAGTCGCCCGCTCAATCCTTGCTAAAAAGGAGTATCTTCATAAGCAGGGCATCGACCTGCGCGTTATTGGGATATCGGATTCAAAGGGCAGTGAAATTAATATTAAAGGGATCGACCTTGAAAGTGCTTTAAAGAGAAAAAAACAAAAAGGCACAGTCGCAAAAGGCAATGATACAGCGCTCGATATCATCCGCAATGTAGAACATGACATTGTTGTGGAAGCTACCCCAACCAACATTGAAAACGGAGAGCCAGGCTTAAGTAATATGCTTGCCGCATTCGACGCGGGGAGGCATGTTGTCACTTCCAACAAAGGACCGCTGGCATTACATTTCACCGAGTTAAAGGAAGCAGCCGAGGATAATGGGCTGCACTTTCGGTACGAGGCAACCGTGGGAGGCGCTGTCCCGATATTCAACCTTGTTCATGAAGCTCTGGCTGGAAATACGGTAATCGGGATTGAAGGCATACTCAACGGCACCTGCAACTACATCCTTACAAGGATGGCAGAGGAGAGAATGCCGTATGAGCTTGTTCTGAAAGAGGCGCAGGAACTTGGTATAGCGGAAGCAGACCCCACATACGATGTGGAAGGCATCGATTCCGCCTGTAAACTCGTGATTATCGCAAACTCGGTTTTCGGGCAGGATGCTGCGTATCATGATGTGGATGCCACAGGCATCACGAAAATCACACCCGAAGCACTTGAACTTGCGAACAGGAATAATTATGTGGTAAAACTCGTATGCGAGGCCGGGGATAAGCTCACCGTTGCGCCGCGCCTTGTTCCAAAGAGGCATCCGCTTGCTGTGGGAGGCACACTGAACGTGGCGTCCATACTCACAGACCTTGCAGGAAGAATCACCATCAGCGGGAAAGGCGCAGGTTCGATTGAGACGGCAAGCTCTATCCTGAGCGATATCCTGTATATTGCACGAAATTCATGAAGGCTGTTCTTGTTACTGGAAAGGAAGCTGAAGCTGTCAGGCAAAAACTGCTTTCAGAGGACGCGCTCGATAAAACCAGAAAGCTTGAGAAAAAGAACGGCTTTGTCGAGATTCCCGTCACTGAATATTATATGACCGATGAGTTTACTTTGGTTGAACAGGAAGAAACAGAGTATTACACACCAAAAAACCATCTTGTCGACTTTCTTGATATTCCAGAAAGCGAGAAAAAACTATTACCTTCAGGATGGCAGATTCTTGGGGACATCGTAATAATTTCGCTGCATGAAGCTCTGGAGCACAGGAAAGAGGAGATAGCCAGAGCATTATTGTCCTTATATCCAAGGTGCAGGACTGTGCTTCTTGACAGAGGAATAAATGGCAAAATGAGGCTTCCCAGGCGGGAAATAATCGCAGGAGAGAAGACCGAGACGGTACATAAGGAGAATGGCTGTTTATTTAAGCTCGATGCCATGCGAATTATGTATTCCCGGGGCAACCTTGCTGAAAAAAAGCGCATGAGCAGATGGGGGGAAGATGAAACTATCGTGGATATGTTCGCCGGAATAGGTTATTTTTCAATACCTGCTGCAGTGCATTCAAGACCTAAAAAGATATTCGCCATAGAAATTAACCCTGTAGCCTTTGGTTATTTAAAGGAGAATATAAAACTTAACAGAGTCGAGGATATTATTGAACCTATACTTGGGGACTGTGCTGTTGTCACCCCGCGTGGGATTGCGGACAGGGTTATCATGGGATATCTAAACGCGCATGAATATCTTGAGCAAGGTATCTCTGCCTTATTACCACATGGGCTTCTCCACTACCATGAGGCTGTGCCTGAGGCTGTGGAGCGCCGCCCTGTTGCACGGATAATCGAGGCTGCCGGGAAGCAGGGGCAGAAGGCGGAAATAATCGGGATGCGGAGGGTAAAGAAATATTCGCCTGGTGTGTGGCATGTGGTGGTGGATGCGAGGGCGGATCCGACCCTGGACTAATGCTCATTAATTTTGCATTTCAGTCTGTCTGCTTGCATGCAGAGGTTTCGTTAATTTAATAACCTTAAAGGAAATTCTGGGGGTTGTTTTATTATAATCAAGAGGACAATACATGACACAATACATGACACAATACACAATACCAGTTATTCCGGGCGACGGGATCGGTCCTGAGATAATCAGGGAAGGAAGAAAGGTTCTTGATGCTGCCGGAGAAAGATTCGGGTTTGATATCGAATGGCTGGAATACCCTCACGGCGCAGACCATTATCTCAAAACCGGGGAATTGATATCTGAAGATACGCTGAAAGAGCTTTCCAGGTACAGGGCGATTTATTTCGGAGCTATAGGCGATGAGAGGATAAAACCCGGGGTGCTTGAAAAGGGTATTCTCCTGAATATCAGGTTTTATTTTGATGAATACGTCAACCTGCGACCAGTGAAACTTCTTGAAGGTGTCTGGACGCCCCTCAAGGACAAAACACCCAGAGACATCGATTTTGTGGTCGTGCGTGAGAATACCGAAGACTTCTATATAGGTATCGGAGGGCGTGCGAAAAAGGGGAAGACAACGAATACGCTTGAGGTCATGCGGACATTATATAGTGTAAAATTCGGGCTAGATATTGATTCGGACAGCGATGAAATCGGTTATCAGCTCGGTCTTATCAGCAAAGAGGGCACGCGCAGGGTTATCCGCTATGCCTTTGAGCTTGCAAAAGAGAGGAAAAAACACCTCTCATCCGTTGACAAAGCCAACGTACTGTCTGATATTTACGGGTTGTGGCGAGAAGAGTTCAGTTCTATCGCTGCCGAATACCCGGACGTGAAAACCGATTTCAATTTTGTGGATGCCATAACAATGTGGTTTGTCAAGAATCCCGAGTGGTTTGACGTCGTTGTCACGCCCAACATGTTCGGCGACATCATAACAGACCTTGGCGCGATGATCCAGGGAGGGCTTGGTCTTGCGCCGGGGGGGAATATAAATCCCAAAGGGACGAGCATGTTTGAACCCATCCACGGAAGCGCGCCCAAATACAAAGGTCAGAACAAGGTGAACCCCATAGCTACGATATGGGCGGGGGCGCTATTACTCGACCAGCTCGGTGAAAAGGAGGCTGCATCCGGAATAGTCAGGGCAATCGAGCAGAATATCGTCAATGGAGAAGTGAGGACATACGACATGGGAGGCGGAAGTACCACCTCTCGGGTCGGGGACGATATCGCACGATTGATTAAAGAAATTTAAAAAAGGATTGTTCCGTTCTTTATCTCGGCGCTGCCAACGGAACCACTGCCATTCCAATTATAAAACTTCCTATTGTTCCATTGACAAATTCGAATATCCTGAGACTGTTTTCAATAAAGCTTATAAACTAAAAAGTCATCTGGAACTCAAACCGCGTGATGTATTTTTAATACGCACATTCCATTTAAACCCCGTATTTAAATACGGGGTTTTGGAGGATTACTCAATGGCAAGAAAACCAGCAAGAATGTACAGGAACATCACCAAGCGCCCATATAC
>CAYSLW010000085.1:0-8399 GCA_964431955.1 uncultured Candidatus Methanoperedens sp.
GACATGATGAATGAAGCTATTATAAATTCACCCCAACATGTCTGTGGACATTAACCCTAACAGAGCGTATCTGGCTACGGTGCTTCACATCTCCGCCCAAATTCCCCTTCGGGGAACTTCAGCTACGCTCGGAACGTTATACGCCATTGCACGGAAAAAGGGATGAAAAAGCATGCGGACAATGCTGCCCGAGTTCATAGGCTCAATGGAACATATTAGGAACGATTTTTATTTACCTTTGTGCATAAAACCTGCGAAAAGCGCAAATATTAGAAGAGTCAATCTGCTCGCATGGAACAGACCCTCAAAGGCACAATAATCTCCGGCGATGAATTCGAACCAGTAGATGGCTACCTCACAATAGAGGACGGCGTGATTAAGGAGATTGAAGAGAAACAAATAGCATCTGATACCATAATCGCCCCCTGCTTTGTGAATGCACATACCCACATAGGCGACGCCGTGATAAAAGACCCCCCTTTCCTGCCTCTTGAGGAGCTTGTTAAACCTCCTCATGGCTTAAAGCACAGGGTTCTGAGCAAGACTTCGTACAGCACAATTGTGGATGCAATGGATGCGTGCATCAAGGACATGATAAAGACAGGTACATGTTTTTTTGCGGATTTTCGCGAGGGCGGTGTTGAGGGTGCAAGGGCGCTGAGAGACGCGCTTGGTACTAACAACATCGAAGTAAGGATTTTCGGAAGACCGCTTGATAAGGATATGAGCTATCTTGACCTGTGTGATGGTACAGGCTTGAGCAGCACGAATGATTTATCTCCAAAAACTATAAAAGAAACAGTCGGTATAACGAGGGAAAAAAGAAAAAAATTTGCCATACATGCAGGCGAGAGGGACCCATCCGACATAACTCCGGCACTTGAACTTGCGCCGGATTTCCTGATTCATCTCACCCATGCAGGGAACAAAGAACTGAAAGCAATCTCAGAAGCCAATATTCCTGTTGTGGTGTGTCTGCGATCAAATCTCATTACAGGGTCAGGGCTCCCGCCTGTTAAAAAAATGCTGGATGAAGGCATTCTTGTTGCGGCAGGGACTGACAACGTGATGCTGAACTCAGTTAACATGTTCTCTGAGATGGAATTCCTCGCAAAGACCAACCTTTTTGACGACAGACAAGTATTTAAACTGTGCACGCTAAATGGAGCAAAAATACTCGGAATCGATAACGAAATTGGCTCCATTAAACAGGGGAAAAAAGCTAAACTGATGCTGCTGACAAAAAATTCAAATAATATGCAGGGTATAAGAAACCCGCTCGGCAGTTTAGTCAGGCGGGCAAGACCGGATGACATTATCGGGATAATCTAAAGGCACTGAAGGAGGAACTAATGGCAAGTAAATTGTATAAAAAAATATTGATTGCCACGGACGGTTCGGAATATACCAAAAATGCGGTTGATTACGGAATAGACCTGGCAAAGAATATGGGAGCAAAACTGCATGCCATATATGTAGTTGATACAGCGGCATTTGCCTCAATTCCGATGGATGCGGCATGGGAAAGCATGTACGAGCTTTTAAGGCAGGAAGGCGACGAGGCTACAAAGTATGTGGCTGACAGGGCTTCTGCCGAAGGTCTGGTAGTAGAAAGAAATACTATCGAAGGACACCCCGCAGATGAAATAATAAAATATGCAGAGAAGAACTCAATCTCCCTTATAGTGATGGGAACGCTGGGAAAAAGCGGACTTGATAGATTCCTCCTGGGCAGCGTTGCTGAGAAAGTGGTGCGTACTTCGAAAATACCCGTGCTTGTGGTGCGTGGGAAAAAAATAAAAATCTAGGAAAAAAGGAGAAAGATGATGGCTGATACTCCGGAAAGCATCACAGTCGAAGAAGTGATGGTCAGGGATGTTGCTTTCGCTGAATTACCAGGATCCAGAGATGAGGTTCTTGAGATATTAAAGAGAAAACATATTTCAGGAGTTCCCATTGTAAAAAACGGTGAGGTGGTGGGGATTGTAACCCGAACAGACTTATTGAAGAACCCGGAAGAAGAACAAATAGCAATACTGATGACCCGCAACCCCATCACGATCACGCCGGAGAGTTCTATCGTTGAAGCGGCACGTTTGATTTTAGAGAACAAAATCAGGCGGCTTCCTGTAGTTGAGAATCATTCCCTCGTAGGCCTTATAACAATAGCTGATATAATGGGAGCTATTGCGAAGCTGAACATCAAAACCCCTATCAGCGAATACATTGTGAATAATGTGGTTTCCGTATGGAGCGAAACCCCACTTTCAGTAGTGGGCGAGATAATGGAACTTGCTGATGTAAAAGCCGTTCCTATTTTAGATACGAATCTCACGCTGGTTGGTGTGGCGACTGATAAGGATCTTATCAGTGTGAGCATCATTGACGACAAGACCGAGATGACGGATATGTCTGCCGGCTCTGATGATGATGCGTGGACATGGGAATCCCTGCGCGATACCATGAGTTTATATTACAGCGTCTCTAAAATCCAGCTCCCAGATTCGCCTGTAAAGGATATTATAAAACTCACAGGCGAGCCGGAAACAGCAGTGTTAAGCTCGCAGGTCAGCGATTGTGCCAGGAAAATGAGGCGCAACCGGATTGACCAGTTACCTGTAATAGACAGCAAAAGAAAACTTCTAGGTTTGTTGCGGGATAAGGACCTGCTGAAGGCTATTGTATAGTTTTAAATTCCGATTTATTTTTAGCAATATACCTATATACAGTGTAGCCAATGGTATCAAGGTTTTATGGGGCCGCTGAGATTTGAACTCAGGTCTCATGCACCCCAAGCATGAAGGATGGACCAGGCTACCCTACGGCCCCTCGGTTTGATAAACCCAATAAGAATACCAATCTTTTTTGAGGGTTCGTCAAAGGTGCACAGCCCTTAGTTATCCTGTCAGTATTTTATCCTTTCTGATTGATAGGACTCAGGTCTTTGTAATCCGAAGGCTCATATCAAGCCAGTTTGAAGAGCGTGTCAGCGCCCCTACAGAGATGACATCCACACCTGTTCTGGCATACCTGACCACGTTTTCGAGGGATATGCCGCCCGATGCTTCAAGGAGAATATTATCCCTGAGACCTTTTTTCTTGAGTATTTTTACAGCATTCTCGATTTCACCGGGAGGCATGTTATCGAACATTATGATATCCACACCAAGTTCAGCCGCTTTGACCGCAGAGCCAGCATTTTCCACTTCAACTTCTATTTTCTGGGTAAAGCTTGCGGTTTTTTTGGCATTGTTCACGGCTTTTTCAAGCCCGATTACTGCAATGTGGTTATCCTTAATCATGACTGCGTCCGAAAGGTTAAACCTGTGAGGGTCTCCGCCGCCTGCGATTACCGCTTTTTTTTCAAATTTCCGAAAGCCGGGTATGGTCTTCCTGGTGCCTGCGATTCTCGGACCGTTGGCTCTTTCCACGTACATTCGCGTCAATGTTGCAATCCCGCTCATCCTTCCCAGGAAATTCAGTGCTAGCCTCTCTGCCCTCAGGATTGACCTCGCTCCTCCTTCTAAGGCGAAAATTACATCATTTTTCTTTATCAGATTACCGTCAATAAAATCTGTGGGTGCGAATACATCAAAATATTCAAAAACCTGCGCTGCCTCAGCAAGTCCTGCAACAATGCCATTTTCATTGGTTACCACTTCCCCCTGCACCTTGCAGTCAGGAATTATATTGCATGAAACATCATTGTAGCCGATATCTTCTTCGATGAAACGTTCAAGTTCGGTCAATAACATAGTAAATCCCAATAATTAATGGCTCTCAGATTACTTATATACTACCGTTAATGTATTAGAAAAGTATCAGGAAACAAAAGAAAATTTATGCTCAAAATTGGAGTAATCGGATGCGGTGCCATAGGTACTGAAATCTGTAAGGCAGTTGATTCAGGAATTATAAATGCCCGGCTTGTGGCTGTTTATGACAGGATCCCAGAACATTGTGAGAGACTGCTTGCATCACTTAACCACAAACCAAAGATTTCCTCGCCTCGTGAATTGATATCCGCAGCTGATATCGCGGTTGAATGCGCCTCCCAAAAAGCGGTGCGTGAACTTGGGCTCATGGTTTTAGAGCAGGGAAAAGACCTCATGGTTTTAAGCGTGGGCGCTTTCATGGATTCAGGCTTGCTGGAGAGGTTTGTACGTGCCGCAAAAGAACATCATTGCAAAATATACATACCATCCGGAGCCGTTGCGGGCATAGATGGCTTAAAATCTGCATCCGTGGCTTCGATAGATAAAGTAGTCCTCTCCACCACAAAAAACCCGGATGGTTTAATGGGCGCGCCTTTTGTGCTGGAACATAATATCGACCTTGCCTCCTTTCGCGAAAAGACACTCCTGTTTGAAGGAAGCGCGCAGGATGCGGTCAGGGCATTCCCTGCAAACGTCAATGTTGCGGCTTCCCTGAGCCTTGCAGGTATAGGCGCAAAGGAGACACAGGTGAGAGTTTTTGTTGACCCTGAAGCCACAAAGAATATCCATGAGCTTGTGGTTGAGGGGGATTTTGGAAAGTTCACCTGCCGTGTTGAAAATATCCCTTCTCCGGATAATCCGAAAACAAGCTTTCTTGCTGCGCTATCGGCTATAGCTACACTGAAAAAGATAACAGAACCGCTCCAGATAGGGACTTAAAATGGCTTTCGAAGGGTTATCCTCATTAATTTCTGAATTAAGGAAAAAGTTATTTTACATAGCCGCGGTTTTTGGCGCCGGGGCAATAATCTCGTTTTCTTTCATGGGGGACGTGATAAAAAAAATAGAATACGATATGTTCTTTCGCTTGAACCTGCCTGGTAAACCTGATGCGGGAGGACAATTACTCGACGTCTCCCGAAACCTCACCCTGCTCTCGAATGAGGTTAATAATTCTATTATCGCAGAGAACCTGACAAAGCTCTCAGGTGAGTTAATAAATATATCCCTGAATTTAAATTTATACAAACCAAATATTATTTACATCACCCCGATGGAAGTGCTGATGCTTGAGTTCAAGATGTCCCTTATATTCGGGCTCCTTCTCGCATCGCCACTCATATTGTATTATGCATACAAGGGCGCCAAGGGTAGGCTCGGGAAAGTAATACCTGTAAGTAAGTCTCTAATAGTTTCAACAATAGCTGCCTCCACGGTATTATTTTTAATTGGAGCTGGTTATGCGTATTTTTACATGCTCCCCTTCTTCCTGAGCTACATCTACCAGGATGCCATGAGCCTTGGAATAAATGCAAATTTTTCAGTGTATGAGTTTATCTATTTTATCGTCATGACTACAGTAATTCTCGGATTGGCTTTTGAATTGCCATTGATATCGACCCTTCTAGTTCATCTTGGGGTTACATCACGGCAGACGCTCGCCAGATACAGGAAGCATGCCTATATACTACTTCTGATAATCGCAGCATGGGTTACTCCTGACCCCACCATGTTCAGCCAGATAATGGTGACGGTGCCATTTGTTGTGTTGTATGAAGCCAGTATTTTATTGGTGAGATTTACAGGAAAATAGCGTTTTTCATCATTTCTCCTGTAACGAATGCTAAATCATACGTTAAAACCCATGCGCGGCATACGGTGCAACAATCGCAAATACAAACGTCATAAGAATCAGTACTGCGAATAAAACCGTAATCGCATTGGATATTTTTTCAACCTTCTCACCATCCCTCATAATCCTGGACAACGAAAAGGTCATAACATCCCGGAACACATGCCCGCCGTCAAGTGGAACGGCAGGAAGGCAATTAAAAAGCCCCACATAGAAATTCAACCATCCGATCCACAGCAATATATTCAAAATCCAGAAAAACCCCATTCCAAGCGGGACAGCCCATCCCGCAGGCTCATAAAAATTGGTGAGCAGACCGCTAAAGCCAGGGAATCCCTCTCCTCCAAGACCAAAAATAGGTAAGCCAAACAGTAATACCCAACCCGTGAGCCCTGTCATTAATGAAGGAATGCTCTTTAGCATGTTCAGATACTCCTTAGCCTTGAACTGACCTATGCCTATACCTATGGAATAACTTATAGCTCCTTCATCAGGGGAATATGAAACCCCAAGGAAACCTTTTTTAGAATCCTTCTGGTGTGGATATTTTGATAGCTCAATATTCCTGAATACTTCCATGGAAGCATTTACAGAGCTATTGCTCAAAACATATACATCCACTTTCTGCCCCTGAGTTGTGGAATTCATAAAACCAATAAAATCATCGAGTCCTTCGATTTCGGTATTATCCATCCTGACAAGGATCATGCCCTGCTTTATTCCTGCCGCTTCTGCGGGTGTGCCTTCGATTACCTGAAATACCCTTACTCCAGCGCGGGTTTCGTTTGTCCCGGTTGCAACAAGATTAATTTCTTTTCTTACCCTGCCGTCAATCAGATGAAGCGTTACGTTACTTCCCGGCTGCAGCGTCCTGGCATAAAACAGGAAATCATGCGCGCTGTTCACATCTTTATCATCCATCCCGGTAAGTATCATGTTTTGCTTCACGCCAGCCTGCTCTGCCGGATATCCAGGAACCACGCTTGTAACCATTACATCCCCAACAGGAGAAAGGGAGCCGAGCAGTGAAAAGAAGAGTATGAATGCTATCAGCGCCGTAACGAAGTTCGCCATCACGCCTGCCGTGAGTACCCTGACGCGCTCGCTTCGAGTCGCGAGCTTCTTGGGTTCGACTTGCTCTGCTGGTATTTCTTTCTCTGTATCCCTTTTCTCTTCCTTTTTTCCAAGCAGTTGTTCGTCATCGGGCTCGGCAAAACCCCCGATAGGGATTATAGCCAGCAATATACCCATTGATTTTACTTTGATGCCTTCCACCTTACAGAGGATGGCGTGTGAGAACTCATGCACCACAAGCGTTACTATTAATGCGATTATACCCCAGTAAAAAGGTATATACTCACTAATACCCGGTATCAGGAAGATATTTCGGGGCTCGTGGAATTTGGTTGGCTGCGGGACGGTTTGCGTCAGGAAGGACACAATCAGCGAGTAATCGATGAGCAATATCAGCAGGAACATTACAAACATTCCGATAAGCATTGCCGGAATCCCGATATTTGCAAATGTTCTCCAGAACCTTTTATGGATGGCAAGTTTGTCGAGGAACGCCTGTCCTTTTGTGGTGCGAAGCATCAATATGGGTCCATAGGCTGTGATATTGTATTTGCTCAATGTCCCGCGCCTGTCGAGGAACATGACTATGAGCCAGTAGAGTAAGAACACGAGCAGAACAAGAGTAGTATTATTCAACAATTAATCTCCCAGGCAGTCTCAGTAAGTTATTAAATACGGCATGCATATTATGTTCTGGTGTTATAATGTTTTCAATCGTATATATAACTGCAGGGGATATGGAAGAAGCAAAGAAAATCGGGCGAACACTTGTCGAAGAACGTTTTGCAGCCTGCGTGAATATTTTTCCGATTACCTCGATTTTCAGGTGGAAGGAGAGGGTTGATGAAGCGCATGAATTCGGGATTATAGTCAAGACAAAAACTGAAAAGGTAAAGGAGATTGAAAACAGGGTAAAAGAGCTCCACAGCTATGAAGTGCCCTGTGTGGTCTCTTTCAGGATAAATGAAGGTTCAGCGGATTTTCTTAAATGGATAGATGAATCAGTGGAGGGATTAGCATGAAAATAGAGTGCGACATAAAACCCAACAGGCTATTTGCGCCCCAGCTTGTGGGTCTTGTGTCTTCAATAGACAAAAAAGGAAAGCCCAATGTGGCTACGCTTGCATGGATAACCAGCGTCTCTGCTGAACCGCCTTTGATTTCTATTGCTCTGGGGCGGAGCAGGTACACGCATGAATGCATAAGCCACAGCAAGGAATTTGTTGTTAATCTCCCGACCATGGGTATGCTGAAAGAGGTGCAGCTCGCTGGTTCGATATCCGGCAGGGAAGGGGATAAGTTTGAAAAGTGCGGTCTAACCCCTGTTAGCTCCATTGCATTAAAAACGCCCTGTGTAAAAGAATGTGCAGCCCATATAGAATGCAAGGTCGTTGATACGAAAGAAGCGGGCGACCATACCATATTTATCGGGAAGGTTGTGGCTACGACGTGCGAGCCTGAGGCACTTGCGGACGGCGTGCTGGATGTTTCAAGGATAAAGCCTGTGCTGCATCTTGGAGGGACGTTTTTCACGACTGCGGGCGAGGTTGTGGATTCGAGGAGGATTTAGTAACTTTCTTTTGCATATTCTTCTATCGCATGATTCCGCCTTTTCACAGGCAAATAAATCACCCCATCCTCACCATCCATTTTAACAGCAGCACCCTTTCCTTCGCAATATGCAACATAAGCTGAAAGTATCGCATCAAGCTCGTCATCAGACAGCAGTTTATCTTTAGTGAACTCATCCAATCCTC
>CAYSLW010000086.1:0-8381 GCA_964431955.1 uncultured Candidatus Methanoperedens sp.
AACTTCTGAAATTCCTTGAATATACGAATTTCTGGCTTCTTTGCCCTGTCCTTTGAGAAGATGACCTATCTCTAATTCGTCATGCCTTTCAAAACCAAACAAATCATAAGCGTAGGCATGTTGATCATGATAGTCAATCAAGCCTACATAAGGCGGACTTGAGAATATTCCTTTAATTTTCTGGTTTTTTACTATTTCTGATAAAGCTGGGTTTTTCTTTTCTAATTCTTCAAAAATATCTATCACTCTGGAATCGCCAGGTAAACAAATTTGATAAGTATCCGTTCGTAATTTATTAAACTGGCATAAACGATTAATCGTATCTTTGCTATAGCGTTCCCACCAACTCAAAACGGAAAATAAAGGTTTACAGATTTTGCCATGCTTGGCGCAATAATACGTTGAAGTTACAGGCTCTTTTAATGTGGCTAAATCTGCATGGGTTGTAGCACGACAAGAACGAACAGTTCGGCTCATAATAACGCTTAACACTTTTTTAGTAGATGGATTTTTAATCTGTTTGATAAAGTTACAGACAAAATCAATTTCAGTTCTGATATGCTGTAAATACCACTTATCTAAGAAGCTATTGCATTCCTTTTGTTTCAATTGAATGTTATATTCTTTGACAAGATTCAAGAAAATAGGTAAAAATTCTTTCTCTTTCTCTGCTCCATATTCATCTTCATTAATTTCTTTCAGCGCCACTCTATATTTGTAATCGGGCGAAGGGAAATATTTGTTATTAAACTTTGCTAGTTCTTGAGTAAGCTTATTTTCAAACTTAACGGTGCTTGAATCTGCAATAAATCGCTTTAAAGCTTTTGTAATTTTTTTTATCTCATAATCCAAATCCACAAAATCATATTTTCCAATTTTTACATTACCAATCAGTGTGTTAAAAGCTGAAACATCTATTCCAATAGCGTGCATTCCGAGTTCATTCGCCTGCACCAGAGTTGTTCCACTTCCGCAAAAGGGATCAAGCACAACATCGCCCTTTTTGAAATAAACTTCTTTCTTAAAATCGTCTGTGTGTTCATCTAAAAAATACTCCACCAACTGTGGAATAAATTTGCCTTTATAAGGATGTAGCCTGTGGACGTGTTTAGTTGTATCCGCTTCTTTAAGATTGTCAAAAGACAAAGCCCAATTTAAATCCTCTCCCAACTGTTCTTTCCATTGAATTTCTCTTTTGCCTAAATAGGAATCGTAATATTTGATTAAGTCTTGTTTTGCAATTAATGTGTCGCCATTGCTACCAATTTTTTTAATTCTCCCATACTGAATAAGATATGATATATTCGATGTAGTCACTTTCTTTTTCAAGTGTTTACATGCCCACTCGCTTGCCTCTTTTATTGTGAATAACTCCGATTTAGTCTCCGTTTTTATATTCATAAATGACCTATTTTCCATATTTATCTTATCTCCCCTCTCTCCCTCAAATACCTCACCGCCTCCGCCACTCCCGCCCCGTGCTCCCCTTTTGTAACCATCGCAGCAACCATCTTCAGCTCAGGATGCGCATTCCCCACAGCCACGCCAAAGCCCGAAGCCTCAAGCATCTCGATATCATTGGGCGAATCGCCTATGGCGACAAAATCCTTTGCATCAAGACCCATCAGCTCAGCTATGCGCGCAAGTCCTGTGCCTTTATTGATCTTTTTGCTCTTGATATGAACAGCAAACCCCGTATCCATTATTTCAACCTCAGGAAACTCCTTCAGCATTCCCCTTGCCTTCTCCACATCAAAATTCCTTCGCAAGCCAATCTCGGTTTTCCTGTTTTCAGGATCAAGCCTCTCAAGAGCAAAATATTCCTTAAGGAAATCAAAAGCCTCCTCGCATTCTTTCATGTGAGATGTATCAGATTCAACTTTGCCGCACTCCACCACGCCTCCATTCTCTGCTATCACGATGCCTCCAGTTCCGAGAAGTTTTGAGACCGCCCTCGCAAAACACAGCACGTTTCCTGTGGCAATTACAATGGGTACCCGAAGGCTCCGCAACGCCTCAACTGCCATGCAGTCAAGGCGCCTGTCCGCAAATGTAATAGTCCCGTCAACATCAACCACAACAGCCTTAAATTCCACAACGCTATACTGCTTTTTTAATCCTTAAGCCCTTCCATGGTGACCGAGAATATCGCCTCGCCCTCTGGCAGGTTCGGGGAATCCACGAGCCTCGCTATCCTCTTTTCTCCCTTGGATTTACGCAGGTATAATCTGAACGTAGCAGTATGCCCCACGATATGCCCGCCTATGGGCTTTGTAGGGTCTCCGAAGAAGGTATCCGGTTTTGACATCACCTGGTTGGTGACGACGATAGCTGCGTTATAAAGACCCGCAAATCTCATGAGTTCATGCATATGCTTGTTAAGCTTCTGCTGCCTGTCTGCAAGCGTGCCCCGGCCCACATATTCAGCCCTGAAATGCGCAGTGAGGGAATCAACTACCACCAGGCGAACGGGTTTATCGGTATCCTTTAACTTGTTCGCAAGGTCAGTAGCAGTGTCCACAAGCAGTATCTGATGATTTGAATTGTACGCTTTTGCAACACGGATGTTTTTCAGGAAATCCTCGGGGTCGTATTCCACCCCGTTTTTTGCGGAGAGCCCATTTACCATCTGGATGATTCTCTCGGGTCTGAAGGTATTCTCCGTGTCTATTATTATCACCGACCCGGAAAGACCCCCCTCTTCGGGCGGCAGTTGCACATTCACAGCCATCTGATGACCTACCTGCGTCTTTCCCGAGCCGAACTCGCCGTAGAACTCGGTTATTGCCTGGGTCTCAACACCTCCCCCCATAAGGTCGTCAAAAGCCTTGACGCCGAAGCTGAGTTTTCCCACAAGCTTCCTGCGCTCAAGCACAAGGTCGCCCGTCTCGAAGCCGCCAACGTCAGCAGCCTGGCGCGCAGCATTGATGATCTTCTGCGCTGTCGATTCCCCGATTTCTGCTATGCTGGCAAGTTCAGACGACGATGATACTGCTATGGCTTCAATCGAACCATAGCCCGCCTCTTTGAGTTTTTCTGCTGTTGCTGGACCTACGCCCGGCAAATCTTCCAATCCTTTTCTTTCTACCATAGTTTCCTCCAGTGCACGTTTTATTTTGTCTGGTGCTATTATAAACCTTCCCAGAGCGGGGTGAAAGTAATCATAAAGTTAATTTTACTCATTATGATGAACCCCCCCCCAATTTCCACTGGAAAAATTACTTTCGCAGGATGTGGATACCTGTCCTCGCACCCGCGCTCAGCTCCACTTCCTCACTCCTTCCCGATTTCGCATAGGCATCGATAATGCGTATCTCGCTTCCTATATCCAGTACATTCACAAGCTCTGCATGCTCGCCCCACAGCGCAACTTTTATGCGCCCCGTCTCATCTGAAATATAGATATTCGATACCTTGCTTTTTGTGCCGTCGGGTCTCTCAAATTCCCGGATCTCATCAATTCCAGAGACATGCCCTGCCACGCTGTAAGCAGAGTTTATTCCTATATCTGCAATGGGCGTGAGGGTTTCAGCATACTCCACAGCAACGCTGCTCTTTGCTATCCCGCCGCCCGAGCCCATGTGCAGCTCTGTCTGGTTGCTGAATGTATTCTCGCGGGCATAGGCGTTCGTTATTTCCACCGTATCCTCCACATTAAAACCAGGAGCTTCAGCCTTTGCATCCCACAGCGTAAGCCTTATCTTGCCCGTATCATCGCCGAGGGTTACACTGGTCACCTTTCCAGTCGTCCCGTCCTTGCGCGCAAAGGTGCGCATCTTTCCAACATCCAGCACCTTGCCCACGATGTTCAAGCCGTTCATGCCGGGCTTGATTTCACTGAGCTTGAGGGGCGTTATATTCACAGCCACTTCTTTTTCCACATGCTCGATGTTCCCGCCCTTCCCTACACTGACCTCAAGCCCGCGCTGCCCCTGTTTTATGTATCCTTTCACTTTAAGGCTCTGCCCAACCAATATGTCGCCAATCTTCACAAGGTCGCAGGCTTCATCCCACAAGGCGGCTCTAATCGAACCTGTATCGTCTGCAAGCGTCAGATTCACCACCCTGCCTGTGGTGTCGTTGTCGCGCGTAAACTCCCGGATGTCCCCCACGGCTGTCACCTTTGCGATAAAGACCACATTGCTTTTATCTTCGGTGATGTCCTTGATTTTAACTGTTTCGTTTAATCCCATCTCGCTTGCAACGAGCATGGCTGCGGTTTTGGAATCGCACAGACCGTTCATCAAAGTAACTTTTTCGTCTACCTTTGACCTGAATTCGTCACGCGTAAGCTTACCTTCGAGCTTTTTGTAAACCTCTTCGATCTCCTCGAAATCCACCATGATATTCTGAAAAGGATGATTGGGATAAAAGGTTTATGGTCGCTAAACAGAGACCGTTTCAATTCGTGTTGGTGAATTTTAATAAGTTAATTTTTACTCTCTTTATCATATAGTAAAATTGGTGTCTGAGTGTGATAAAATGTTCTGTGACATTTAGATCTCAGACACCATCTACAGCTATTGTTTCCAACACTTAAATATTTATGTTTTGTGACTTGTTATGCGAAAAAAATAATCTACAGATGCAATTAAGCGATTTTGAAGATGAAGAATCAATTAAAGCTTTACAAACAATAATGGGAAGTTTTAAATCCAAAAATAAACCATTAAAAAGTGGATTTTGCAAACGCTGTGGAAGTTACAAATTGATTGGTTGGGGTGGTTATGGAAGGAACGTCCGACATATGTACGTTAATGGTGAACGTGTTCGAGCAGAGCGATTTAGATGCCAAACAGCACAAGTATTTCTTGGAAGTAAAGATTTGGGGATAGTGAAAACAAGTCAGTATACTGGTGAGCGTTTATGGAATCTAAACCCCGGAGTTCGAGGACATTTTCCCGTGCCATCTGAAGTGGTTGAAAGTACCGAAAGTCTTGAGATAAGGGTTTCAGTTACAGTTATTGATCAATATGAAAGAAAACATCAATTACTGCCACTTGCATGGGTCTATATGAGAGATAGAAACTGGTATTTAGAGCCATGCGGAAACGATACCTAACAGAGCATAATTGGCTTTGTGCCTTCGGCACTCCGCTCAAATCTACTGTCTATACTTTAGATGCGCTCGGAACGATAAGCAAAATTCGCGCTGCTCACAGCGGATACACGATTGCCTACGTTGCACCGTTTCGCACTCATCATATTGCCCGAACTCCAACATCGAATGCCTTCGAATTTCATTCGGGGGTGGGAAGGCTGTGGCTTTGGTAATCCCATCTTTGCTGCTTTCTATCCAGGTAATTTACATCAGCCGTAAACTTTAAATACTTTCGTTCGCATATATACGAATTGTATAGTGGGCAGCAAAAATACTTTTTTACATACCACCATAATCCCCGCTGCCCACTATCCTCCTATTAACATTTTTCAAGCACGGAGATCCGTCTTGTAAGACTCTTATGCACCCTCTGCAGATGGCTCTCAACCACGTTAAAGCCTGCTTCTATTGCCCAGTCTTCAATCGGTCGTTCAGAAACAAAGACTGCACGTTTTCCCTTTTTTAACACGCGGAAAATCTCCTTCAACGAATCTGCAAGTAAATGCTCAATAGATTCAGCCTTGATTTTCGCAGATCTGCCGTAAGGCGGGTCAGTGACAACCGAATCCACACTTTTATCCCTGAGCGCAAGTCTGGATGCATCCTGGTACATGAGTGAATAATCGACATTGTAGTAATCAAGGTTCATTTTAGCCCCGAGCAGCAATTTTCGCTGCACATCGCTTCCTATGACCTTTACACCCAAGAGCCCTGCCTCGATGAGAATCCCGCCTGTCCCGCAGAAAGGGTCGAATAAATATCCTTCTGGCTTTGCAATATTCACAAGTGCTCTTGCAAGCCTGGGCATCAGGACGCCGGGATAAAAAAAGGGCTTATAATGGGGTTTTCGCGCCTCATAAGCGCTCCTGTCGATGGAACGAGCAATGCAACCAAATATGCTCTTATCTTCTGTGAGCAGTACCCTGAATTGCATTTGGGGTTTTTTCAGGTTTGCATGGGCTCCTCTCTTATAAAAAATTTCGCCAAGCTTATTTTCCATCTGTGCAGTGTTTATTCTGGAATACTCCCTGATGCGTCTGACCCGGATGCTGTATGTCCCTTCAAAGTCCACAAGCGAGCTGTTCACGAGAAAAAGTATGTCCTCCTCACCCGCCCCCCCGCTGCCCAGGACTCCAATGATATGATGGGTCATTGAAAGCCTTTTTGATAATACTTCAATGATGTTACCTTCATTATTTATCAGGTCTATAACCAGACACCCGTCAAGTGAGAGATGAATTTTGAAATCAGCATGCTGCGACTCAAGACAGGCAATTACTTCTGATGCTGGAATAGTGCTGTGCTCGCCTGAAAGTTCAAATGCCAGTAACATATACTATAATACGGTCATGCTATCCTTAAATTCTCTCAGCATTTCAGCCATGACACCGTGCATTAAAAATTGTTCTTCAAGGTTCTCCCGGATAGCTTTCCTGGCGTATGCGTCCTCGTTCCAGGTTATATTTTCATATTTCACATTTTTGAGGACAAGCCCGTAAGCCGGGGCAGGTTTAAGCGCCTCTGTAAACTCCTTCGGGTTAAGCATCTGTTCAAGCCACCGTATATCACGTGCGCCGCTGCCCACCAATTTCATTGCGGTTGCTAATTTTCTTACCATGTGCCAGAGAAAACGGTCAGCCCTGATTTCCATGACGGTAAATCCTCTCTCCACCTGCATATCCAACTTTTCTATTTTGCATACACAGGTTCTTCCTTTCTCAGGCGTGGCGAAATTTGAGAAGTCGTGTATCCCTTTTAATAGACGCAAAGACTTCCGAAGGGAGGCGCTGTCATATTGTCCATACAGAATATACCTGTACTCCCGATACTTAGCATCACGGCGCGGGTCGAAGTTTGCCGCAACCTCTGCTCTTGCCCATGTCCAGATGTTCCGAAGCCCGCTGTTGATGGCGCGGGGTATTGCCACATCCGCGTTTTCTGTATTGAATGCTATAACCTGACCGAGGGCATGAACTCCTTTATCAGTCCTGCCAGCAGCGATATAGTTGGCTTCATGAGGATTATTGATGGTGTTGAGCTCTCGCAGAGCCCTGAAAATTTCGCCTTCTATGGTTTTAACATCCGGCTGCACCTGGAAGCCGTGATAATCGGTGCCGATGTATGCTACTTTTAGGGCGATGCGCATGGGGATTTAAATTGATGAGTGGATAGATAAATATTGGGTAAGCGATGGGAAAATATAACGAACCGCAGATGAACGCAGATTTGTTAATATGGATATTTATTATGCAGTTACTTCTCCCACTGGCATGTCTATGTTAATCTTACCAAGTGATGTAACTGGCATCCTTTCAGATACACCTACAATTTCGATTCCATATACTCTGCCTTGTTCATCAAGATCAACGAGGACGCCTTCTTCTATCTTCTTCGTCTTTTTTACTTTACCCTGCTGGAACTGTATATACAGACAGTCTGCGTCTTTGTCGTAAGTTATGTTCATGTGTCCTCTAATCGATTGGTTAATGTAGGTGCGTATTCATTTATTTTTTGTTTTATGACTTTTAACCAATCGTCTGAACGGAAAGCAATCTGGCGTGAGATACAGGCGCATAACACATACGAGTATATCAGGGAATAATCCTGTATGTTCCCTAAAAACGTTATACAGGCATCGTACATCGTGCGGGGTTTACCGTGACTACGAGATGTGGAGTTTTATGCTCGCACGGACAAGAGCATTCCAAAATAACTCCTGCCGCACAGAAAAATAGGCGCAAATTTTTGAGGAAGACTATAAATCCGTTGGATTCCATATTACCAAAAATATGTCTAGTTTGGTTAGGGCAACAATTGTATCATTAATTTTAATTTTAAGTACGGTATCATTTGCTGGGGCACAGAGTTATTTAGCAGATTACTTATCAGAAAAAATATACAATGATTGCTCTGGACAAGATATTAAAATGTCTGAAGAAATTACTGGCTCTGACTTCAAAACGCGTGAAGCAATCATATCTCTATTGACGCCTCAAAATAACTCTTATCTTGTGAAAAGCAATTTAACGCTTAAAGAGTTAAATGAAATTACAACTGTACTCACAAATAATGAACCATATAATTTTTATGTGTCTGCCGAATATACAGGGCACAAAGATGATGGCTTGTTCCTTTTTGGTAAAGATGGAAGAAATATCTTGTACTGTGATAATAAAAGCTTAACAATAAACCTCATGACATATTATTGGAATGGAAAAAGAATTGACCCCTTTGTAATAACAAACCAAAAAATTGAAAATATAACTCAGAAAGTAGAAAA
>CAYSLW010000087.1:0-8354 GCA_964431955.1 uncultured Candidatus Methanoperedens sp.
TTTATTAATATATTTAGTGCGTTCAATGATGGGAATTTTAACGGTACAAGTTGATTAGGAGCACGAATTTCCCACTTTTTGATCCGTGGTTTGCAGGTGCAACTGCGAACTACTATTATTTTGGCTATATTATTGTAGGAAATTTAATGAAACTGATAAATTCGAATATTTTAATAGGATTTAATATCGCATCAGCAGCTTTTTATGCCATTTCATTTACCGGTGCTCTTGGTATCGGATATAATCTGACATCGAAGCTAAAATTTGGATTTATTACTGCTTTTTTTATTGCAATAATCGGGAATTTGATCGGGTTTGTTCAAGGTTCTACGTTATACATTAAAAATAAATGGGGTCTGCGTATATAAATATCAGTGATGACAAAATTAATATACCCGAAATGCTAAACTCGTTAGCAAGGCACATTCACGGTGATTAATATGGCTACTAAAGCTGAATTATATCACCTTGCACTTGAGCAACTGGAAAATTCTACAGCTGATATTTTAAGCTCCGCGCTGGTAACCGATGATGGGCTGATTATGGCAAGCACGACTTCAGGAGAAGTAAACAAAGAAACCTTTGCTGCTTACTGTGCGGCAGCGTTCAAACGCGTCGGTGAGACTATGGAAGAACATTCAAGTGAGAATATCGATACATTGCTTTTTGAATCCAAAAATCACCGTGTTGTAACGGTGCGTGTCGGGGAACATGCCCTTTTGGTGGTGCTGACCGGTAAGAATATCCAGATGGGGCTTATACTTATCAATATGCAGAAGACTGCCCAAAAAATAAAGGAATTAAGTGAAACAGGTGTTTTCACGCAATCCCCGGTAGCGGTGGAAGCGCATTAACCAATTAACGGGTCAAACGCAATGAATAGGACGCAAGCTAAAACCAAAATATGGCTGGTTAACAATAAGGAAGAGCCGATTATGGGAGAAGGAAGGGTCGCTCTTTTAAAAGCTATAAATGAGGAAGGGTCGCTGAATGTTCCATAAGATTATTTATGAATGACCATTATATTTAATCTTTTTCGGGTCAGTATGGCTCCAGCCACGAATCAAGGAATTAAGATTTTGCTTTTGGGATAAATACCGGGGTTTTGAGGATGCGCTCAATAAGGAGGATAAGTTTTTCTAAATGTAATCTGAATCGAATAAATGGAATTACTCTATATCTTACAAATGAAACTAACCTCCTCTCAACAAATCTCACATAAAGATACGGAATCAAAAAGATAAGGGCGAAAATAAAGACCCCTATGAGTATATCTATGGCGGTTGTGGGACGAAACCATTCGGGATATGCTCTTTTAAAGGCTTCAACGTCGTACATCCAATAATAAATGGGCTTCATGCCTATAAATAACCCTCGGATTTATTAATAGCCAAAAGATTATTTGAAATTAAGACGTTTGAATCAACCCAATGGTGATAATATGAAAAACCTGTTTACGAAAATAATACTGCTTTCATTTTTAATTTCATTGTTAAGCGGCTGTATACAGCCTGCGCAGAAAATAACCCCACCCCAAGAGTTGCGCTTAGCCACGACAACTTCTACATGCGATACGGGATTGCTTGACGTGCTGAACAAAAAGTTCGAGGATGCAAATAACGTAAAAATATTAACAATATGCGAGGGGACGGGCAAGGCAATAACCACAGGTGAGCTTGGAGCGGCAGATGTGGTAATGGTTCATTCAGTGCCGGCAGAGCTAAAAGCTGTCGCCAGCGGGAGTTTCATAAACCGCACCAACATGATGTACAATTATTTCGTGATCATCGGACCTGAGAACGACCCGGCTGGAATAAAGGCGGCAAAGAATGCTTCGGATACCTTCCGCAGGATAGCCGCAAAAAAGGCTTCCTTCATATCGCGCGGCGACAACTCAGGCACAGATATAATGGAAAAATCCATCTGGAAGGCTGCAAATATCACTTCAGCCGGAACATGGTACCAATCCGTGGGCAAAGGCATGGGTGAAACAATCACGACAGCCGACATCAAAAGTGGTTATACACTCTCGGACAGGGGAACATACCTTGCAATGAAGGATAAAATAAAACTGAGAATCCTTTTCGAATCGGATCAGAAGTATCTTTTCAACCCCTACCATGTCATGGCTGTGAACCCTGCCAAGTTCCCGAACGTGAAATACGACCTTGCATTGAAGTATATTAACTATGTGACTTCCCAAGAGGCACAGGACATTATTGGAAACTATGGCAAGGATAAATACGGCGAAGCGCTTTTCGTGCCAGCAGCAGGTATTGAGGAGTAATGAGCAGTGCTGAATTTCTGTACCAGGGGATTATCAAGGCATTTGAACTGATAATTAACTTAAACCCTTATATCCTGAGCATAACAGGCGTCTCGATAAAAGTATCAGGCACAGCTACGTTGCTTGCAACCATTACAGCCATACCTCTGGCATTCGCTTTAACCTTTCTAAACTTCAGGGGAAAGCAGTTGTTTATTACGCTTGTGAATACAGGCATGGGCCTGCCTCCTGTTTTTGTGGGACTTTTTATTTTCGTGATGCTTGTGCCTGCAGGACCTCTTGGTTTCCTGAATAAGATTTTTACGCCGCAGGCTATGATTTTAGCCCAGTATATACTGGTCACGCCCATAATAACAGGCATCTCTATTGCTGCAATAAAAGCAGTGCCCAGACCAATTATCGAGGCTGTATATACCCTGGGCGGAAGCGGAAGAGATGCTGTTATTGCTACGCTCCTTGAGGCAAGGTTGGGCATCATCACAGCGATACTCGCAGGACTCGGCAGGGCGCTGGCAGAGGTGGGCGCCATCCTCATCGTGGGTGGCAACATAGCATATTCAGGAAGCTTAGGCGGAATTGGTGAAGGGCTTTCTTATACACGAACACTGACCACTGCAATAACCTCAGAGACGAGCAAAGGTGATATCTCAACATCCATTGCTCTCGGGATAATCCTGATCTCACTCAATCTCTCTATAAATTTGCTGGCTACTTTTTCCCAGAGGAGGGATTGAAGTGCAGGAATTGTTCAGGATAGAAAACCTCTACATGGCGTTCGGGGAAAAAGAGGTTTTAAAGGACATAAACCTTGTAATTCGGCGCGGCGAGATTTTTGCCTTAATCGGACCGAGCGGCGCAGGCAAGACCACGATTCTTCGGATATTGAACCTTTTTGAAAAGCCAACGCATGGAAATATATTATTTGAAGGCATACGCCTAAATGGGACTAATCGAAAGAAGATGTCGCTACTTTTCCAGACCCCTGCTGTTTTTAACGCCTCGGTTTTTGATAACGTGGCGTATGGCTTGAGAGTGCGCGGAATTGATAAAAGGATTATCGAAAAAAAGGTCAGCGATGCTTTGAAAATCGTGGGTCTTTTCGGCATGGAAAAACAAAAAGCTCGCACCTTATCAGGAGGCGAGGCGCAGCGCATGGCATTTGCGAGGGCGATAGTGTATGACCCTGAGATACTCCTTCTCGATGAGCCCACTGCAAATCTTGACCCTGCCAACGTGGCGAAGATTGAAGAGATAATCAAACGCATAAGAAGCGAGCGCGGAACGACTATTGTAATTGCAACGCATAACATCCCGCAGGTAAGGCGCATTGCGGACAGGGTAGGCATACTGTTAAACGGGGAATTGATCGAGGTGAATAGCAAAGAGGGGATTTTCACATCGCCGAAGGATGCGAGGTCGGCGGCGTTTTTGAAGGGTGAGATGATATATTGATTTTCGGTTCATCTCTAATTGCGGATTACAGATGACACAGTATTTACAATAAATAAACGTTGCTATCAAGCTTTTTCAAAAACAATCATGCCTGTTTTAAGATACTCAGCCTCTTCATCCGTAAGTTCCCTGCTCGTTGCATTTTCTGCAATTATGGCACTGTTGCCCAGTGGGTCCTCGATTATTACAGTTATCTCATATTCTCCAGCCTTTGTTTTTTCAAGTGTGGATAAAAGTAGAAGTGCGCGCTCTGTTTTTTCTTTCTCCCCCCACCGTGTCACCATCCCAAGTATCTCCTCCACCCTGTCAAGCACTCCTTCTATATTCGAAACAAACGATTCCGAGGCAGGTCCTGGCTCAATATCAATCCCCAGTTCAGGTATCCTTATCGTTCCTGAAGTGGAGCGCACCACCCGCGCATTCATGTCATCCTGGTTTTTTATTTTCAATTCATAATGCACAGGCTTACGCTGTGCCATTATTAATGTATCCGAATATCTGAATCCGCATTCACACAATGAAGTGATATGCATCACTTCCCCGAAAAAAGGGATGTTATCCTCAACCCAATTCGTTACAAGTTCCTTACGGCACAGCGGGCAGACGCTTTTAGTAACTGTTAATGTGCGGCTATCTTCTGAATTCACTTTAACTTTTGTCTGTCGATGCGCACACCGCGCGGGGTCACGATGACCTGGTCTTCCTTTATCATTGCAATGTCGCCATGCACATCGCCAACAACCTGTTTTAAATCCTTAATCGCCCTATCAAAAACCAGTTTATCCTTTTTTGCAGGCGATACATCAATCATGAGGATATTCCCGCCGTATATCTGCTTCTTTAATTCCGGCATAATATCAAGCCCTGAAAGTTCGGCAATGCGTACAAAAGTGCCGGCAGGTTCGTCCTTAAAACCTTCTTCAAATTCCGATAAATCAAGTTCTTGATACTCTTCTGCCTCTGATTTTGCCTTTTTCCCGCTTCCAAGGAACTTATCTAAAAATTTTGCAGCCATGTAATCATCACCTTTACTTCTTACTGTTTATATCTATTTATCTATTTCTGTTCAAGCTTCCATATTTCATCCCCGACATAGTGGATGGACTTAACCGCCTTGCCTTTTCCTCCCAGCATGTCCTTACCCGGCACAAGCGCTCTCCCGATAGCCAATGCTTTTCCATGCGCCTGCTCAACAACGATAACAAGGTCGCCTTCTTTTATGGATGGGTCAGCCTCAACTATTCCGGGACTCATCACATCTGCGCCGTTTATGATAAACTTCACAGCACCTGAATCTATTATGACTTTGCGGCGTGAAGGATTTAACTTGAGAGCACCTTTTACTGTTGGGAAGATCTTACCTTCGATTTTAAACAACAGCGGTTCGCCGTCCACAAAGATAAAATACCACTTATCGGTTTCGACGTACTCAAGCTTTTTGTCCGCAAATGACGATGCATCACCAAAGGCTTCCACGATATCATTGATAAGGGCTTTCTGGTCGGTCTTTCTCAGTACATTCCGCGATTTTATCTTCATAAAGGGTTACGCCCCTTTATGACGTATAGGGTATGCAAAGCATACCCTTCATTTGATAAAACTTTCTTAAAGTTTTTCATTCGCCACCAATAGTTTTAAATATCGTACGAACTACTTGATGCACTATTAAGCTAATGGTTCATAATATTAAGGAGCGTTTTATGGGAAACAGACCCCTCGATATTCTAAATAACGCGTTAAATAAATCAGTGCTGGTACGTCTAAAAGGACAGCGTGAGTTCAGAGGCGAACTGCAGGGCTATGACATGCACATGAATATCGTGCTTGCAAATGCCGAGGAAATAAAAGAAAACGAAACAAAGAAACTCGGAACAGCAGTGGTCCGAGGGGATAATATAGTATTCATTTCTCCATAAAAAAGGTGATAATAAATGTCAAAAGGTACGCCTTCGATGGGCAAGCGCCAGCATAAGACCCATATAAAATGCAGACGATGCGGAAGCGTTTCATTCAATACCCATACAAAGATGTGTGCCTCATGCGGATTTGGTAAAACCGCACGCATGAGATCCTACAAATGGCAGGAAAAATGCGGATACTAAGGTGACCCGGTTGCATGAGGAATGCGGAATAGTTGGCGTTTCTTTTAAAGACGAAGCACCTGCCGCGCTGTCAATCTATTATGCTCTTTATGCTCTCCAGCACAGGGGACAGGAATCTGCAGGCATAACAGTCCATGACGGCACTCATGTCAAGACTTTAAAAGGTATGGGTCTTGTGCCTGATGTTTTTAACAAGGCTGATATCCAGAAATTAAATGGTCATGTAGGTATAGGGCACGTTCGTTATTCCACCACTGGCGGCTCAAAGCTCGAGAACTGCCAGCCTCTTCTTGTCAGTTTCAGTGGCGGGATAATTGCAATTGCACATAACGGGAATCTTGTCAATTCAAAAGAATTAAGAGACGAGCTTGTAAAAGAAGGGAGGATATTCCTTTCGGATTCGGATACCGAGGTCATAGCGCATCTCCTGGTTAAAGAACTCATGCACAACGAGCTTCCCGATGCTGTCAGGGAGATGATGAAAAGGTTTATCGGTTCTTATTCGCTCGCCATCCTGGTGGACACCAGGCTGGTCATCATCCGCGACCCTCTCGGAGTAAAGCCTCTGTGCCTTGGGCAAATAGATGATGGTTTTGTGGTGGCGTCTGAAAGCGTGGCAATAGATATCCTGAACGGGGAGTTCATTCGCGACATAGTTCCGGGAGAGATACTGATATTCAGCAACGGAAGTTATGAAAGCCATCAATTGGTCAAATCAAAAAATTACGCACACTGCGTTTTTGAATATATCTATTTTGCACGCCCTGATTCTGTCATAGACAGACAGCTTGTGTATAACGTAAGGCTTCGTATAGGCAAAGCTCTTTTTGAAGAACACCCGGTTAAGGCGGATATTGTCTCCCCCGTACCAGACTCCGGAATCACGTATGCGATAGGTTTCTCAAAGAAATCAGGCATCGATTATATAGAAGGACTGATGAAAAACCGCTACATTGGAAGGACTTTCATCATGCCGGGTCAGGATATGAGAGAGACTGCTGTCAGGCTGAAGCTCAATACCATAAAGCCCAATATCGAAGGCAAGAGCGTTGTGCTTATCGACGACAGCATTGTGCGCGGGACTACGTCGAGGCGGATAATAGATCTAATCCGAAAAGCAGGGACGAGGGAAGTGCATATGAGGGTTGCCAGTCCGCCGATTATTTCGCCCTGTTATTTGGGGATAGATATGGCTACGCGTGAGGAGCTTGTGGCTGCGCATAAGGCTGTGAAGGGCGTTGAGGCTTTGATTAATGCTGATTCCCTGGGGTATTTAAGTATCGAAGGGCTTGTGAAGTCTATTGGGATTCCTATGGATGATTTATGTGTGGGATGTTTGAGCGGGGTTTATCCTGTTGAGATTCCGGGGGAGAAGTGCGGAAGAAGGCAGTTGAAGTTATCGGAGTTTTAAGGATTTAAAACTGTATGGGAAAAAAGATAACAGACTATTTTATTTTACTGATAGTGCTTCCTTTTGGTTTGCAAGATGTTTCACCCCGCTCTGAGAAGATTTATTATGCTTGAGATTCTTTGATGTGTGAATGCTCATGAAAGCAAATAAACGGGGAAAAACGGGCACAAAAATGCTGACTGTAACGTGCACCATCTGCGGCATGGATATGGACTGCCCCGAATCCATGCTCTCCGCGGACAGGCATTTCTGCGCCAGGTGCACCGACCTCTTAGCTGAGGGCTATGAGCCTGAGGAATTGAAGATGGATAAAGAGAGCCTGGCGCGCCATATTGCGCGCTGCGATAATATAGATATAATTGCGAATGAGCTGAAAAAATATCCAAAGGTAATGGCGATAGTTTTATTTGGCTCGTATGCAAGAAATAAAATGAAACCGCTCTCGGATATAGATATAGCTGTTTTGGTTAATGACCCTGATAAAAGCATAGAAGCTGAGATAGCAGGTTTTTCGTCGAATATTTTTGATGTAGTGGTTTTTCACAAATTACCTTTATATATACAGTTTGAAGTATTTAAGTTTGGGAAACCTATATTTGTGAAGGATAAGAAGTATTTTTCGCAAATAAAGAGAGAGGTTTTGAGGGATTATCTGGAAATGTCCTATCTGTACGAGAGATTGAGTAAGAAAATCCTGGCATTATGAGATTGGCTTCAATAGTATCGAGAATAGAGAAACATAAAAGAAGGGCGAAAGAGCTTGGAAAATCGGATTTATCGAATGATGTGGTATTCAGCGCGCTTGCAATGGAGTGTTTTCAGGCTGTCAATTCAGCGATTGATCTTGGGGAGTTCATGGTTTCAGAGAAAAATCTTGGGTTCCCATCAAAATACAAGGAGATATTCGAACTGTTACATGAAGCGAAAGTGATAAGCAGGGAAACGCTGGATGGTTTTCTGCAATTCCTAAATCTTTCTACATTTTCAATTTCAACCTGACGGAGTAAGTCTTTATTCCTTATCTGGTAATCTGCCCATGTATTGCAGGTGAAAAGGATTAAGGCTATTGTGATTGTTATTGCAACTGATTTCTTGGCTTTTG
>CAYSLW010000088.1:0-5106 GCA_964431955.1 uncultured Candidatus Methanoperedens sp.
TTCGAGTTCGTCCCAGTTCGTTGTTTTTTATGATATGTTTGGCGGAACACTATATTATCAATGCAAAGAACCCCGTGCTTAATGACCTCCTGAGCAAGGGCGTAAAAAGAAAGACGTTTATGGCGACCCTGGACTGCTTGCTGCTGTGCAGAAAGACCCTCTTGGTATAGGCTTCAATAACTATATATAACTACGCCCTCGATATGAAAACAGGGCTGCCTGTATCAGGCACACAGGTTGTACCCTTCGATGTGAATGAGAACGGTATAGTTGATCCAGATGAAGATATAAGCACAAAAGAGTAATCTGTCCATTTCTCCCTTAAAATTATCCTTTTTAGGAAAAAATTTTCTCCTAAAAGGAAAAGTATAAAAGACCTCGAAGTAAGGTTTAATCGTATGCTGTAAGTGAAAAATGAACAAAAAATCAGAGGTGGATTAAAATGGCAAATATAGACTGGTCATCGCTGTGGAAAAAGGAAGATTGGTGGGCAGTATGGATAGGTTTTCTCATACTGCTGCTTGTTGCTTCGGGAATAATAACCTCCATACCCTGGAAATTCCCAAAGGCATGGATACCTTTTTGAGGTGATTCGATATGAACGAAGAAAGACCATTAGCAGAGAAGGTCAAATCATCCTTGTTAGCCTTTATACCGGTGTTTATACTGTCTGTTCTGGCAGTATGGTTGTCCCAATGGACACCTTTCAAAGTGTACGGCTTGGAATATGTATTCTGGGCAATAGTCTTTGGCTTGCTGATAAGCAATACCATTGGCTTCCCTGAAAAACTGAAAGCTGGACTGAAGACCGAGGCTTTTATAAAGATAGGCTTAGTGCTTCTTGGTGCTGAGATCGTTTTCAGCAAGATACTGGCAATAGGCGTACCTGGAATGATTCAGGCATTATTTGTGATAATACTTGTGTGGTATTTTGCCTATTACATATCCCTGAAGCTAGGATTAAACAAATCATTTGCCGCTGTTCTGGCATCTGCTGTATCAATATGCGGAGTATCTGCAGCGATAGCAGCAGGCGGCGCTGTGAAAGGAAATAAGAAGG
The DNA here is from genome assembly GCA_964431955.1 of uncultured Candidatus Methanoperedens sp. Lineage (GTDB taxonomy): Archaea > Halobacteriota > Methanosarcinia > Methanosarcinales > Methanoperedenaceae > Methanoperedens. The sequence continues at coordinate 1,061 of CAYSLW010000088.1, forward strand.
AAGTGGCATACGTAATATCCATAGTCGTACTTGTAGCAATACCAATGCTGCTCGGGATGCCCTTTATTGCAAGGGAACTTGGGCTCTCACCTGCTGTTGCTGGCGCCTGGATTGGAGGAACTATTGATACCACTCCAGCAGTGGTAGCTGCAGGTGAGCTTGTATATCCCAAGGAAGTATATGGCGATGCAGCAGCCAAAACGTCGCTCAGCGTAGCTTCTGTTGTTAAGCTTTCTCAAAATGCGCTTATTGGCGTTGTTGCCTTCTTACTTGCACTTTACTGGACCCTGAGAGTGGAAAGAAGCCCCGGAGAAAAGCCAGGTCTTCTTGAGATATGGTACAGGTTCCCGAAGTTTATCCTTGGCTTTGTGCTTGCGTCTCTATTTGTTTCGACAGGCGTTTTTGACCCGACGATAAGTGGAATTACCAGGTTAATAAGAGGTTGGTTCTTTGCCTTTGCCTTTGTCAGCATAGGTCTGGATACAAACTTCAAGGAATTGTTAAAGCTCGGAGTGGGAAAGCCCGCACTTGCGTTTATCACGGCGCAGGTATTTAACATCATAATAACACTTGTGCTGGCTTACATACTCTTTGGGATACTTTTCCCCGTGAAAATTTAAAATGAAATTCAGAAGGCTAATTTTTAAACACCCTCTATCGCGGATGCAATCACAGGAGCAACGCTCACAACGCTTACAGCTCTATCTATGGTATCAGTAGCAATAATTCCTTTCACTCCTGCTTTAAATAATTTCAGAACTGCATTGTTTGAAAAAACAGGATGCACGCAGGCAGCAAACACTTCGTGAGCCCCATGCTTTTTGAGCAACGATATTGTTTCCGCCATCGTTCCCCCTGTTGAAATAATGTCATCTATAATTATAACGTCCCGTCCTTTGACCGCGATATTTTTGGGCTGGATGGTCACACTCTCTCCGCTCAGGCGCGTCTTCTCAAGGAAATCATAATCAATACCCAGATCCTTTGAAGCGTTCCGGGCAAGGGGGATAGCGCCATCGTCCGGTGCGACAATCAGAGGGTCTTTGAATTTCATATTTTTAATATATTTCCCTATCATGGGAGTTGCGTCAAGGTTCACGGCTTTTGCATCGAAATAATCGAGAATGCTTTCCGCATGAATATTGACTGTAAAAACATGATCGGCTTTTATCGCCCTTGCAACTGCGCGTGCGCTTATGGGTTCGCCTTTCTTGAACTGTTTATCCTGGCGCGCATAGCCCATATACGGGAGCACCACATTAATATTGGCAGCCTCACTGCAGGCATCAATCAATTGGAGCAGCGAAATAAAATCCGAATCATTCACAGTGCTCTGGATTATTGTAACGGTATCGCCGGCAAATTCGTCAAGGATGCGGGTATATAACTCCCCGTCAGGAAATCGTTTAAATTCACTGACAACGAGAGTGGATTTCAGCGCAGCCGAAACTCTTCCTGCAAGCAATTGTGAAGCTGTGCCACCAATAATATTCAATATAATACCTCATGCCTGTAATGGATAGCATGAATATAAAGAATTATCCGCGGTGACATAACTATATACCATTTAATTCAATTACTGTCCATGCCTCAATTCGTGACATTCTCGCGCAATGTCTTCATCCCGCTTACCAATGTTTGCAGGAATAAGTGCGCTTATTGCGGTTTCAGGCGAGATATCGGGCATCACGAGGCTAAACTTCTTTCGCCTGCTGAGGTTGTGGACATACTTTCAAGAGGCGTGCACGCTGGCTGCTCCGAATCGCTTTTCACTTTTGGCGAGCGCCCGGAAGAGGTTCCGGGCTTCAAAGAACGGCTTTCTGAGCTTGGATACGATACCATTATAGATTATCTTGTGGGGCTATGCAGGCTTTCAATACGTCTTGGTCTTTTACCTCACAGCAACCCCGGATTACTTGGGAGAGCAGAGTTTGAAAAATTAAAGCCGTATAATGCAAGCATGGGACTCATGCTTGAGACCGTTGGGGTTATTGAGGCTCATAAAGGCTGCGCAGGCAAGGTTCCAGAGGCGCGCATAAAAACCATCGAGTGTGCAGGCGAACTTAAAATTCCATTTACAACCGGGATTCTCGTAGGCATAGGTGAAACATGGGAAGACAGGGTGCGTTCCATCCATACCATCAAAGACATCCACGAAAAATTCGGACATATCCAGGAAGTAATAATCCAGAATTTTGTCCCTAAACCCGGGACAGAAATGGCTTCGCGGCATGCTCCCGGAATAAGTGAGATGATAAGAACGGTATCAACGGCAAGACAGATTCTTCCTGCTGATGTGGCTATACAGGTGTCTCCTAACCTCATTTTCCCCAGGGAACTGGCAACGAGCGGCGCCTCTGACCTTGGAGGCATCTCGCCTGAGACCATCGATTATATCAATCCCGAGTCCCCCTGGCACAATATTCTAGAACTTCAAGAAATGGTGGATATTCCCCTGCGGGAGAGGCTGCCCATATATCCGCAATACGTAAAAAAAAAGTGGTACGGTAAAGAGATAGCACCACTTGTCAGTGCTCTCTGCGATGCTGAAGGATTTCGCAAACCATATAAGCAAGAATCGCATTAAGATTGCAAATTCTGGTGGTAGTTATACAGAAATTACAGGGCATTTGGGAATTACGCAGCATTTATGACGGTTGCCTTGACCGAGCAGTGGCAGGAAAATGCACGCTGGATGATGCACTTTCTCTCTACGATAAGCCTTCTTTTCTCTTTTCACTCGCCGACAAACTTCGCAAAAAAGCAGTCGGAGACACTGTCACTTACGTGATTAACAGGAACATCAATTTTACAAACAGGTGCATCGGGACATGCAAATTCTGTGCTTTCAGGAAGGAGGACGGCTATATCATGTCCATTCCTGAGATTCTTGAAAAAACAAAAGCTGCTGTTGATGTAAATGCTACCGAGATATGCATCCAGGGGGGTCTACTTCCTGACTGGGATGTTTTCAATTACTGTGAGGTCCTGGAGAGCATTAAAAAAGAGTTCCCGGAATTGCATTTGCACGCATTTTCTCCCATGGAGGTATTCCATGCTGCGCGGAACAGCAATATGAGTCTAAAAGAAACATTATCATGCCTTAAAAGCTCAGGTCTTGGGTCGATGCCCGGGACAGCGGCTGAGATCCTCGCAGACAGGGTCAGGGAGGAAATCTGCCCTGATAAACTTACTGCGCATGAATGGATGAATGTTATCAAGACAGCCCACAATCTGGGGATTCCCACCACAGCTACAATCATGTATGGACATATCGAGACCCTGCAGGAGAGGATTGAGCATATCTTGATAATCCGGGAGCTTCAGAAAAAGACGGGCGGTTTTACTGAATTTGTTCCTCTTCCTTTCATGCCCTACAACAACAACCTGGGCACAGGAATAAAAGTTTCCCGCGGGATTGAAGATTTAAAACTTCATGCGCTTGCAAGGGTTCTCCTGTATCCATATATAATAAATATCCAGACAAGCTGGGTGAAGCTTGGCAGACGTCTTGCGCAATCCGCTCTCGAGTGCGGGGCAAACGACCTTGGCGGAACATTGATGGAAGAACGAATATCCAGAAGCGCAGGAGCCACGAGCGGCGAGTACATGGCGCCGCAGGAGTTTGGGCGCTTGATTGGTGAAATAAACCGTGTGCCGAAGCAGCGCGATACGTTATACAGGCATGTTATGTTAAGTGGGCCCGCTGAGATTCGAACTCAGGATCCCCGCCGTGTAAAGGCGATGTCATAGCCGACTAGACCACGGGCCCTCTGGCGCTAAGATGTTGTTTGAGGTATATAGTTTTTTAGTTTTTCAGGGATTATAAAAAGTTGGGTGTTCACCACGGAGGCACTGAGACACGGAGAATTATAATTGCTCTGCGCCTCCGTGTCTCCGTGGTTAATTCTTTAGTTTTTGATTTTTAACACCGAAAGAATTTGCAGTCCCGTTTGTCATTTTTTATGGAAAAACTCATACACCTGCTGCGCATCCTTTCTCCGGATCCCGGGCACTTTCAAAATCTCGGAAATCTCCGCTTTCCT
>CAYSLW010000088.1:5206-8330 GCA_964431955.1 uncultured Candidatus Methanoperedens sp.
GCTATTTCATCCAGCGCCGACTTCCTGAGCTTATTTCCCCTCAGTTTCCTGTGGTATCCAAGTGCGAACCTGTGGGATTCATCCCTTATCCTTTGCAATAACTTAAGCGCATGCGAATCCTTTGACATGATTATCGGAGCTTCTCTCTCAGGGAGGAATATGTATTCAAACTCCTTTGCAAGCGCTGCTGTGTTCAGCTTTAGCCCAACTTTTTCAAGCGCTGAGAGAGCAGCATTTAGCTGCCCTTTTCCCCCATCTATCAATACAAGGTTGGGCATCCTTCTTCCTTCTTCCTTGCGGCGCGCATACGCGCGTGAGACCACTTCTCCTATCATGGCAACATCATCCGCACCCTTGATTGTCTTTATTTTGAAACGCCTGTAATTCTTCTTAACAGGCTCTCCATTCTCGAAAACCACAAGCGAACCAGTTGCATCAGTGCCGCTGATGTTTGAGATATCAAAAGCATCAATAACCGATGGAATTACAGGCAGGGAAAGGGCTTTTTGCAAACCCAGAAGCGCCTCATTATTACTCTTTCCTTCAGCGAGCAATTTCTGTTTCAGCAGCATGTGTGCATTCTCCATTGCAAGGTTCATGAGCCCCCTATTGATTTTGTTCTTTGGCGTTTTGAGCTTCGAATCCTTCTCAGAAAGCCAACGTATTATGGACTCGTCCGTTATTTCTACCGGGATTATAATTTCTTCTGGCGGATTAACATCCTGGTAGTATTGTTTGATAAAGCTTGATAACACCTCACTCTCATCCGAACCGGCAGTGTTCAGCGAAAAGGTATCACGCCCCTTTAGTTTCCCTTCACTTATGTGGAATATCTGCAGGCTGCCTATATTGCCCGATACGGCAAAAGCGATTATATCCTGCTCTTTTTGACCTGAAACACTCACACGCTGTTTCAGAGACAGTTCCTGCAATGCATTGATCTGGTCGCGGATGTGAGCCGCTTTCTCATATTCCTGCATCTCCGAGACCCTGTCCATCTCCTCTTCGAGGGACTGTATAATTTGGCTGCGCTTTCCTTTGAGGAAGTTTGCCACGTTTTTTATAATATCAAGATACTCCTCTCGCGTCACCTCTCCAAGACACGGAGCAGCGCATTGTTTTATGTAATAGTTAAGACACGGAGGGCATGGAATTTTTTTCTTGCACCGCCTGATGCCGAAACTTGAAGCCATTCGTATTAGTTTCCTCACTGCCTTTGAACTCGGGTAAGGACCGAAATACTGCGCCCCGTCCTGCTCCCGCCTTCGGGCAATGCAGATGCGAGGATACTCTTCATTCGTTATCTTGATATATGGATACGCCTTATCATCTCGCAGGCGCACATTATAGCGGGGCAGGTGCTCTTTAATAAGATTGGATTCCAGTACCAGCGCCTCCACTTCATTCTTGGTCACGATATATTCGAAATCCTCTAAATTCCGCACAAGCATGCGGTTTTTGGGCGACTCCTGCTCCCTGAAGTACTGGCTCACCCTGTCCCGAAGCGAGGCAGCTTTTCCCACGTAGATGACCTTACCCTGCTTGTCTTTCATGATGTAAACGCCGGGGGAATCGGGGAGTTTTCGGGCGGATTCGAGGGTTGTGGTCATATGCATTACATTGTTTTAGGAATAAATAATCCACTGCTTCGTATATTTCACAGTATTGTATTCATCCAGAAGTTTTACAATAGACTTTGGGGGGGCACAAAACAACTGCATAACGCAAGATAACCATATGCTATTACCATATAACTATATATACTTTTGAAATCCTATTTATCCTGTGCCAGAAAGAGTCATCAAAGAAACCAGGATAATAAATGAAATTAAAAGATGTTGAAATAATTGTTATGAGCGATGAAGAATATGGGGAGCACCTGAACCAGTTATTTGAAAGAGTCAGCCGTGGCGAGATACGCGAACCAGAGCCGCATAAGATAGTGGCGCGCACGGCAGAGGATATTGGCAAGATATTAACGCGCGAGCGCCTGCGCTTACTTTCGGTTATCAGGGAAAAGAGTCCGGAATCTATCAGCGAGCTGGCGAGGATGCTGAAGCGCAAGGAGTCGAATGTGCATAATGACCTGACTTTCCTTGAAGGAATAGGTCTCATTGAGCTTAAGGAAGGGAAGAATCACGTCAGGAAAGTGCCTGTGGTTGATTACGATGCGCTGCATATTACGGTTCCGCTGACGGCGTAAGTCACAGAATCGGCGGGGCATAGGCGCGGGTGCATGAGGGTTATATCGTTTGTTGTTTTTTGAGACCGTTACATTACATGTTGGCACAGTTTTTTGCGTACTATGTGTTATTCGCGGTTTCAGATGCAAGGTGCTCCCGCGAAGCCAGCCATGAACTTTATTCATCGATTGTAATGAAAAAGAGCAAATGGTCATTAACAGCGAACTAATACGAACTCGTACGAACTCCGACTGCATGAGTTCGTTTCAGTTCGTACGAGTTAGTTGTTGATTTTTTCACACCATGGCGCAAAGAAAGCAAAGCAGAGCATAATATTGCTTTTCGCTTCAATCAATAGGTATGCTTCAATCAATAGGTATATTTCATGCTGCAAATACAATCAAGTTTATTCACCAACACGAATTGAAACGGTCTCGTAAAAGATAGGCTTGTTCACATACTGACAGGTTCAGCAAGATATGGAGTAGCTGCCCATCTCATACTTTCCCCCGTATCATGTATCCAGTGAAACGATACCTTCCTGGTGAAAGTTAATTATATTATGAAGACCCTGCATATAATATTTTATGGATGATCCGGGGTCAAGTGAGAAGTGGTACACTTATGGTGTGGAGACGGTTTTCCAGCGTCTTCGCTCAGGAAGACATGGCTTGATGTCAGATGATGTAAATAAGCGTCTATCTGCATCCGGTTTTAATGAACTGCCCGAAAAGAAAAGAATATCTCCTATCGGGATTTTCCTCTCGCAATTCAAGAATTACCTTATCCTCGTCCTTATTGGCGCCGCAATTATCTCGGTATTCACAGGCGAAACCATAAACGCGTATGTGATACTTTTTATCATCCTATTCATCTCTGTCCTTGGTTTTAGCCAGGAATACAGGGCAGAGCGGGCGATGGAAGCCCTGAAAAAAATGGTC
>CAYSLW010000089.1:0-8315 GCA_964431955.1 uncultured Candidatus Methanoperedens sp.
ACTTCGGCATGTTCACCGAGAATAGAGCCATCGAGATGGAGATTTTCGTGGGCTTCGGCGCAAGCGAGACCTTCATGACAGGACTGCGCCGCGGTCTCATAGACACCTGCGTGACCGCGTGCGACGGTGCAGGCACTGTGATTACCAGCAATCCTAAACTGGCGCAGGGAATGGGTTCCCGCATTTCAGGACTCGTTGAGACCACCCCGATACCTAAGCTCATCAGGCGCATTGAAGAAGTGGGCGGCATCGTGCTTGACCCCGAAACTGCGGCGCTTGACCAGGTTGCAGGCGTGAAAAAAGCCATCGAGCTCGGGTTTAAAAAAATCGGCGTCTCTGTCACGAACGCAAAAGACATGCGGCAAATCCGCGAGCTTGAGAAAAAACATAAAGTGCAGGTCATTGGTTTTGGCGTGCATACAACGGGCATGCCGGAGGATGAGGCTAAGGAATTCCTGAGCCTTGTGGATATGACCACAGGATGCACTTCAAAGTGGATTCGCGGATGCATCGCAGGTAAGACGATTGCACAGTTTGGCACAGCCATACCCATATTCGCAATCACGCAGTGCGGGAAAGAACTGCTTCTTGAGCGGGCAAAAGAAGTCACAGACCCTATCCTGATAAATACGATGAAACTGCCGGTGCAGCCTGAGGAAAAGCAGCCAAGACCTCTTATATAGTAAGGCTAATTTCAGTTTTCAATCGCGCCACAAGCTCCTTTTTGATAGTGGAATTGCGGTCTCCACCGCACACGCAGCCCCGGACCCCGATAATATCTGGCGAGATGCGCTTCAAGGCTGGAATGTCCTCGAATTTAATCGCGCCTGCAATTGCGGTTTTAAGCCCATAGCTTCTTGCACTTGCCACAAACTGCTTAAGTTCCTGTTCAGTCAAAAATTCAAACGTGGAGAGCCCGTCCTTGATTCCTGTGTCCATCATGACCACATCCACGCCAGCTCTTGCGCTTATTGAAGGTAGCTCAAACAGTGAGATGGAGTTTATTCGATGGTAATCCGAATAACCGGCTGCAACTACTTTTTTATTTATATCATATCCTTTAACAGAACGGACGATATTAAGCAGCATATCTAATGCCTGTTCTTTTGTCTGTATATCATATAATCCCACCTTGATGTATTCAGCCCCTGCAACTGCTGCGCCCAGAGCTGCAAGCGAAGCAGTGCCGGGCTTGTAGTTGAAATCCCCTATAGTAGCACTTACAGGTATCGAGCCTGCCGCTTTTTTTACTGCTTTAATCATCCAGGGGAAATTGGCGCCGAGCGAGCCTTCTTTCGGGTTTTTCACATCGATAATATCCGCTCCTCCACGTTTGCAGATTTTCGCCTCTTCAACGTTGATAGGGCTTACGAGCAGTTTCATAACTATTAAACCAGATAACCGCTCTTATACATTTATGTTTCGAATTGTTTTCGTTTTGGACATACTTAATGGCAATGCAGTCCATGCGGTCAGGGGTGAAAGATCAAAGTACCAGACCATCCAAAGCAGGATATGCGATTCATCATCTCCACTTGATATACTCTCTGCGCTTGCGCCGAAGGAGGTTTATATCGCAGACCTCAATAGACTGCAGCATCTTGGGGACAATTTCAAGCTGATAAAAAAGATATCCGCCATGGCGAAAACGATGGTGGATATCGGCGTGGAAAACATAGACGATATTGAAAGATGCGCCGAGATTGCAGATACTGTGATACTGGGTACTGAAACCGCATCCTTTGAATTAATAGAAAAAGCAGCCAACTATTTTCCAAACAAGATTAATGTGAGCATAGACATGAAAAATGGCATGGTGCTGACAAGAGACAGGAATATGCAGTTAGAGCCAGAAAAACTTGTCAAACTGTTGGATGAATACGACATATTGGATATTATCGTCCTGAATTTAAATAAAGTGGGAACAAGCGCTGGAATTGATATAGATTTTTTAAAGAAGATGGTCGAAATATCAACTCATGCCGTTCTTGTCGGGGGTGGAATCAAAGATATGAACGACATCCATGCTCTAAAAAAAACAGGCGCTGGCGGAGCGCTTGTGGCAACTGCTGTGCATAATGGGATGATACCAGTAGAGTTTATTCGCTAAAACAAACATTTCTATATTCGCACTCAAGACAAAACTTAACTTTCCACTTTTCTATAATTTGCGGTATTCTTGCAGAAATAATTTTTCGGTCAATTACCATTCCTGCTTTTAGCACAAGGAGTTTCAGGGCTTCCCTGTCTTGAAAAAGAATTTTTTCACCGGTATAGTCGCTGTTAAAACATTTGTCATCCTTAAGATACGGGCACTGTGCGCAAACATCATCCGCTCCTTTAACTATCTCCACTTTTTCCTTTGAGATGACTGAATAAATATTTTTAATAAAATCCTCTGAATATCCCTCTCCCCTGAAAAAATTAAGACATATAAGATGATGCCCTCTGAGTTTTGCTTTCATGGATTATCCTACTCCTCAAAAATCAAAGCGTATATTCTGGGAACCGCATTTTCTGCACACAGCCGAGTCAATGAGCCCCCTGTCATCCCCGAACACGTCTACTGCAATACAATAATGCTCTATTCCATATTGCTTTTTCATGACATTTTCAAGCCATCCTTCTTCATCGTTGCTTTCTGGGCATCTTGATACGATAAAGTACCTCTCTTTGAATACTTCCTCGTTTTCACAGTCCATACATACTCTCCCAAAACTTTCCAATGAATCCTCAATTTCTTTTGAGGCGCATAGTTCGTGAAGAGATATTTCAATGATTTCGAGGGGCTTCTTCCCTACAGTTTCTTCTATTTTCTGCGCTGCCACGAAAGCTATTCTTGCATCATCGTGGCGTTTTTCAAGAAGGCATATCTCACCGCATGCACGAAGCATCTCTTTAGTTGGGGTCTTGTTAGATAGTTTGTAGGCTTCTAAGCCAGGAGTGGTTTTTCCCTCAGCGAAACATCTATTACCGCAGATAATGAGTTCTTCTTCTGGTGGAGTCTTGTTAGCTGATTTGTAGGCTTCCAGACCAGAATAGAACTGCCCATCTTTAAAGCATATATTACCGCAGATAATGAGTTCCTCCTCTGGCGGAGCCTCTTTAATAAGATTGTAGGCTTCCAGACCAGAATTTAGTTTTCCTTTCAGCAGATGTTCCCTGCCGATCATGACGATTTTCTCTTTTGGAAGCGGCATCCCGGTTATTTTAGAAGCTTCAATAGCAGAATAGATTTGTCCGTCATCAAGGTATTTATTAACATAGACAATAAGAACCTTTTCTGGGAGTTCTATTTCTGCTACTTTAGAGGCTTTTATGGCTTTAGACATCCAGCCGTTCTTAAGGTATTTGTAAATGTAACTTTTGAGTTCCTCTTTTGAAAGTTGTATTCCTATAGAGTTAGCGATCTCTATGGCTTCAGGCATCCGTCCTGTTTCAAGGCGTTCTTTGATGTATGAAATAAATTTTTCTTTATCTCTTTCATTTTTCATTGTATCGGGTTAGACTTTAAGTCTATTTTTGCAACTATATTAGTCCTTTGGGTGCTTTTATCAGGCAATGTCTCAAAAACCAGTGATTTCAAAAATTATCACAGACGCAGATTTTGCAGATTGACGCAGATGCCATTTAAATCTGTGTCTTAAAAATCACTGGACAAAACTTTTAATAAAGCAGGCGTAATAAGCATAAATTATATGACCGAAGCACTCCGCACCGACCTGTACCAGCTTACCATGATGCAGGCATACTGGAAGTCAGGGCATAACCCGGAAGCTACTTTCGATTATTTTGTCAGGAAAATACCCTTTGGCTCCTACCTTATAACCGCTGGGTTGGCATATGTGCTGGATTATATCGAGAACCTGCATTTTGAGGACGCTGATCTCGAATACCTGAAAACACAGGGTTTTGACGATGAGTTCTTAGATTTCCTTCGTGATTTCAGGTTCACAGGGGACATACTTGCCATGCCAGAGGGAAGCATCGCTTTACCACTTGAGCCCATCATCAGGGCAACCGCTCCCATAATTGAAGCCCAACTCGTAGAGACCTTCATACTCAACAAGATGAATTTCTCAACTCTCATAGCCACCAAAGCCTCACGCGTGGTCTATGCCGCAAAAGGGAGGGCGATAGCAGAGTTCGGCTTGCGCCGGGCGCAGGGGGACGGGCATCTTGAGGCTACCCGCGCCACATATATCGGCGGGTGCGCCTCCACGTCCAATGTACTTGCTGGGAAAAAACTTGGCATCCCGGTATCGGGAACAATGGCGCATTCTTTTGTCACAAGCTTTGACCATGAGATTGACTCCTTCCGTGCCTATGCTAAAGCTTTTCCAAAAAAATGTTTCCTGCTTATAGACACATACAACAGCATAGAGGGGGCGAAAAAAGCCGTTATCGTGGGAAAGGAGCTTGAAAAGAAAGGAGAGAAACTTCTTGGAGTAAGGCTCGACAGCGGGGATTTGAGTGAACTCTCAAAACAGGTGCGAAGAGTCCTTGACGACGCAGGACTTTTTTATGTCAAAATCGTGGCAAGCGGAGACCTCAATGAATGGAAAATAGACGAACTTGTGAATAAAGGTGCTGAAATCGACATGTTCGGTGTGGGCACCGAGCTCATCACTGGCAGACCAACTCCTGCACTCGACGGGATTTACAAGCTCTCGGATGTTATGGAGCATGGCAGGCATATACCTAAGATGAAGCTTTCTGAAGAGACCGTGAAAGCCACGCTTCCTGGCAAAAAGCGCGTGTGGCGCATCGTTGAGAATGGAAAATTCAAAAAAGATGTTATATCGCTGGATGATGAAGTGATTGATAATGCCGAGCCTTTACTGGAACATTTGGTTAAAAATGGAAAAATCGTTTGTAATAGACCCTCGCTGGAAGATATAAGGCAGTCAGCAGCCGAAAACTTCTCAAAGCTACCTGATATGTATAAGAAACTCGAATGCACGCCCGTGTATCCGGTTGAATTCAGTCAGGGATTGATTGATCTTAGAGAAACTATTGTTGAAAAAATTAGAAGGGAAGAGATACCAAGGATAAAATTACAATGAATCCATTCGAAACTTTAAAAAGTAAATACGTCGGCTGCATGCTGGGCGCTGCTATAGGCGATGCACTGGGAAAGCAGAACGAGGGGGCAAGCAGGAGAGATATTCTCAGCAGGGGTTATGTAACGGATTACGGCAAAGCAGAAGCCGGATGCCCCGGGGAGAAGCTCAGGGCGGGGCAGTACACGGATGATACGGAACAGATGTTTGTTCTTGCCCAGTCAATAATCGATTGTGGTGGATTCAATGCTCTGGATTTCGCTGTAAGGATAGCGCGGTGGGGTGCTGATGCCCTGAATGACCCCGCAAGAAAATCGCTGGTCGGACCAACAAGTGCCATCGCAATAGCCAGATTAAATTCAGGAATAAGCTGGAAAGTCTCTGGGGGCGATATTCCATCATGCGGATCTGCCGTGAGGGTTGCGCCTATCGGGCTTTTCTATGTGGACTTGGAGAAGGTAGAATCAAATGCAGCCCTTTCATCCATTCCCACGCACAATAGCTTTGTCGCCATCGCAGGGGCAGTCGCTGTTGCTGTCGCAGTGAGATGCGCTCTTTCTGATATGGAGTGTTTCAAGATCATAAAAGAAGCTTCTACCAGAGCATCAAACCATGACATTGGTCTTGGAAAAAAGATTGAACTTTCCTGCAGGTTGAGAACCGAAGAGCCGCAAGAAGTGTTTGGTCAACTTGGAACTTCATATCTGGTGTATGAAACCGTCCCATGCGCATTTTACTGTTTCTCAAGACATTTTCAAGACCCGGAGAGAGCGGTAATCGAAGCCGTAAATGCAGGAGGGGATACCGACTCCATCGCATGCATAACAGGCGCGCTGTGCGGCGCTTTTCATGGCATTGGTTCTTTCCCTGGGAAATGGATAAAAGGACTTGAAAATATAGAGATGATAGAACATCTTGCTGGCGCGATTTTTGAAATAAGTGAATGAGAAAAGTTTAAATACTACATATAGTAATATATAACTCTTTCGTCTGAGGTCGAAATTGAAAAGATTGGGAACTGTTCTTCATACTATCGATAATCTATTGATAGTCCGTGCTGATAAAACACTCAAAAGAGACGCTTTATTTGCAAATTCAACGGTTGTCACAAAGAGTATGAGGAAAATCGGAAAGGTAAAAGAACTTTTCGGTCCGGTGAATAGTCCCTACATTTCCATCAAGATATTCAAAGAAACTAAAGGCTCTGAGCTCATGAAGCTGGAAAACGAAAGAATCTATTTGGCATAAAAGGAATGATGTACATGGCAGAAATTGAGAAAGTTAAAGAAGTTGAGAAGACCGAACGTGAGAAGATAAAGGAAGGCATCAAACAAAAAAAAGAGAAAGAAAAGGTCGGTCAGTTTGAGAAAGCCACGGTGGTATGCCCGGAGTGCGGGAGCCACACACTTGTGCATGACTATGAGCGGGCTGAACTGGTGTGCAACGAATGCGGGCTTGTGGTTGATGCAGACTTTATAGACCAGGGACCTGAGTGGAGGGCTTTTGACCACGACCAGAGGATGAAACGCTCCCGAGTGGGCGCTCCCATGACCTACACCATCCATGACAAAGGATTATCCACGATGATAGACTGGCGGAATCGCGATTCATACGGCAAATCCATCTCATCAAAGAGCAGGGCGCAGCTTTACCGCCTGAGAAAATGGCAAAGAAGGATCAGGGTAAGCAACGCAACCGAGAGGAACTTAGCGTTTGCCCTTTCTGAACTTGACAGGATGGCTTCAGCGCTGGGTTTGTCGCAGAACGTGAGGGAAACAGCCGCAGTCGTGTACCGCAAGGCGGTTGATAATAACCTTATCCGTGGACGGAGCATCGAGGGAGTGGCTGCCGCCGCATTGTATTCAGCCTGCAGGCAGTGCAATGTCCCGAGAACCCTTGACGAGATAGGCGAAGTATCAAGGGTGAGCAGGAAGGAAATCGGGAGAACGTACCGGTTTATCTCAAGGGAACTGGGCTTGAAATTGATACCAACATCGCCAATAGATTATGTGCCGCGCTTCTGCTCGGGATTGAAACTGCGCGGAGAAGTGCAGTCAAAGACTGTTGAGATACTCAGGCAGGCATCCGAGAAAGAACTCACAAGCGGCAGGGGTCCGACTGGCGTGGCTGCAGCGGCGATATACATCGCCTCAATCCTGTGCGGAGACAGGAGAACACAGCGCGAGGTAGCAGAAGTAGCTGGCATCACCGAAGTGACCATCCGTAACAGGTACAAGGAATTGGCTGAAGAGCTGGATATCGAAATCATCCTTTAAATGAAATTTGAGGAATGGGAGCCTATCTATAAGCTGGTTCTTGAAGATATGGGTTTTGACAGGGCAGAGGATGAACATGCTGCGTTTTTGCTTTCCGAGATGCTTGAAATTAAAGCAAGGAAAAAAGATGAGGTTGTGGGAATAGATGCTCTTCGAGAAGCAATCAAAGGAAAGGATGTTCTCGTGTGCGGGAAAGCGCCGACACTTGCGGAGGAAATCAAGAATGTGGGTTTTAAAAAATACGTGACCATCGCAGCAGACGGCGCCACGAGTATCTTGATGGATAGTGGCATCACGCCCGATATTATTGTCACCGACCTTGACGGCAATATGGATGATGAGGCAAGAGCAGGCGCCATAATGGTGGTGCATGCACACGGCGATAACATGGAGGCGCTGGGAAAGGAAGTGCCCAGGCTGAGAAGGGTGATCGGGACAACGCAGTCAAAGCCTCTAAAGAACGTCTATAATTTCGGGGGGTTTACAGACGGGGACAGGAGCGTGTTTCTTGCGAAGGAAATGGAGGCGAGGACGATTATGTTAATCGGGTTTGATTTCAAGGATGAGAATGTAACTCCTTTGAAGAAGAAAAAGCTCGTTTGGGCAGAGAGATTGATAAAAGTGGTGACGGGTTAAGAAGTATATACCAAAGATCAGATTCCATATCGGTTATGCAGTTCCTTCCTCCCAGGGCAGATGCACACAAAAGAATATCCGAAGGGTATCCTGTGACTGCATGGTTCATTGTTAACGCATCTGATAAAATGGATTTTTTTTATCATTAACACAGAGTTCAACCTCGCAAAGGTCGTTCCTTCAACCAGATATACATAATTGATTGCTAATTGATTGCTACTGGATATCCCATAAATGGGGCGGTTATATTTTTAGTCATCTTTTCTTATGTCCGCAATGAACAACTAACGGTTTGCGGGTATCTGAAGTTTGCGGAGCGAAGCGGAGCAAATTTTGGTCG
>CAYSLW010000090.1:0-8218 GCA_964431955.1 uncultured Candidatus Methanoperedens sp.
CAAGCTGTTCATGAAGAAGTTCAGATGCAAGATAATTCGGATTAACTCCTTTTCTCCGGGCGCGCTCTTTAAGCGTTTCTGCAGCTTCTTCCAGTGTTTTGAATTCCTCGGGCAATTGTTTAACCTTTTTTGGCATTGTAGAACCTCTTTTATGCGCCGCGCCTTTTTTTTGCTTTTCTTTTACTCGCATTAAGTATTGTGAACCCTATAACTTCTCCTTTTTCATATCTGACTATGACATCATCATCAGTAAGCTCGGAATCATCTGCATGGCTTGGCTTTTTGAAGTTGATGTACAGGACGTCAGCCTCTTTATCGTATGCTGTCCAGACCCTTGAATATGGAACATCCAATAATTCTGGTACGAGCGTCAATACCTTTTTTACCTCTACCGCTTCCATATTTTTCGCCTCCTTTCAAGTTTATTTTTTTGTTTCGTTATAAAGGCAGTTATCACGAATCCATCTTCTTTGCTTAATTCTCTATATACCACCACTATATACTTACCTTCTTCTATACCCCTCACAGCCAGAAATTCCCCAGTTTTACCTTCATATATTATATCCGGCTCCTCCACAGTTTCAAGGACTTCGAAATAATAACCAGCCATCTCAGAGTGTTCCTCTGTAATGTGAAACCATCTCTCATCAGGCAATCTAATGGGCACATTATTTTTAGACCTTATGATATCCATATTCAATTAAACTCCTATTGACTCTATTATACCTTTATCCATCCACCATCGCCCTGGCATCCACAGCAACTGCCCCGCTCTCGCTTACAATCAGCGGGTTAATATCAAGCTCGATGATCTTTTCTTTTTCAGCCATGTCCGAAACTGAGACCAGCACCCTCGCAATCGCATCTATATCCGCAGGCTTCCTACCCCGGATACCCTTGAGAATAGGGTAGCCTTTAATCTCGGATATCATCTCGAGCGCGTCTCTCCTTTCGACAGGCACAACCCTGAAAGAAACATCCTTATACACTTCCACAAAAATTCCTCCAAGCCCGAACATCAGCGCATGACCGAACTGCGCGTCCTTTTTTAAACCCACGATGGTCTCATGACCGGGCGGCGCCATCTCCTGTACGAGGATTCCCTCGATGTTTGCATTCGGCGCTGCTTTATTAATTCGTGATATAATCTCGTTGTAAGTGGTTCTTACCTCTTCCCGTCTCACGTTCAGCGCCACCCCTCCAACATCGCTCTTGTGCGAAATGTCAGGTGAGGAAATTTTCATAGCCACAGGAGTTCCTAACTGCAGCGCAATAGCAAGAGCCTCATCGGCGGTGGTTGCAATCTGCCCTTTTGTCACAGGAATCCCGTATTTTGCAAGAAGATTTTTTGCCTCATGCTCGGTCAGTACCTTACTCATACGCTTCCCCCCTTGTTTTTACGGTTTCGAGGAACTCCCTGTGCCTGATAAGCGCAGCTAACGCTTTCACAGCCCGCTCCGGCACAGAGTAGTTAGGCAGGCATCCGCTTTTCAGGATTTCCACACCTTCTTCCATGCCTGCTCCCCCCATCCAGCATGCAATTACAGGTTTCGGGCATTTCCGTTTAATCTCCACCACAGCTTCGGCAGGCGGCATGGCATTTGACATCTGGGTGTGCACATAAATAACTATCAAAGCATCCACTTTCTTGTCCCGGAGAAGCGCTTTTATCACTTCGTTGTAAATCGTGAAAGAAGTCGTGCCTGCGGTGTCTACGGGATTTGAAGCTGATGCAAATTCCGGGATAACTTTTTTTATCTTTTCTTTTGTTTCTTCTGCCAGATCGACTATGTTGATGCCGTGCCTCTCACACTCATCTGTAGCTACGATGGAGGCGCCGCCACCATTTGATAGAATTGCAACATTATTTCCCCTCGGGAGCGGCTGGCAAGAAAATGCAAGTGCGGCATCGAAAACCTCATCGATAGTATCAACGCGCAGTATTCCAGCTTGCCTGAATGCCGCAGAATAAACATCATCAGAGCCGGCTATAGAGCCAGTATGTGAAAAAACTGCCTTTGCACCTCTTTTTGACCTGCCCGTCTTGATAGCGATTATAGGTTTTTTGGTACGGCGGGCAGCTTCGATGAACGCCCTTCCGCGCTTTATCCCTTCTATGTACATTGCTATGACGCCTGTTGAGGGGTCGCTATCCAGGTATTCTACCAGGTCAACATCGTCTGTAGAAGCCTTGTTGCCCGTGCTGATTATTTTACAAAGCCCAAGTCCCATATCGATGGTCCAGTCCGCTATCGCAAGACCAAGTGTTCCGCTTTGCGTGATGAAAGATATCGGACCCGATCGCGGAAGCCGCCCTATAATGCTGGCATTAAGGTTAACAGGTTCGTTAACGATGCCGAGAGTATTCGGTCCTATCATGCACATCCCGTACTTTCGAACCATGGACACGAGCTTTTGCTCAAGCACCCCACCAGCCTCTCCACTCTCGCTGAACCCGGCGCTTATCACAACAAGCCCTTTTACACCCTTTTTCCCGCATTCTTCCACAATAGATAAGACAAACTGTGCAGGTACTGCTATTACAGCCATTCCGACATCGCCTGGAATGTCCATAACAGAGGGATATGAAATTACACCCTGCACCACCTTTTCGTTAGGATTCACAGGATATACCGGTCCAGAAAAACCGCTCAATATGTTTTTAAGTAATCGTCCCCCCCACTTTGTCTCATTATTGGATGCACCGATGACAGCTATGGATTCCGGCTCGAATATCGAAGAAAGCATTTACTACATCCATTCCCTGTATTTCATTGCTCGCATTACCCTTTGTTTTGCAATAGCAATTGCGGTTTCCCTGGGATATTTTTTTTCGCTGTATACTTTATCGAGAATCTCTTTAGTATTCCTTGAAATGGTGCTTTTTATCCGTTCAAATGCTGACGTCTCTGTACCTCCATGGTATTCGACAGACGCTGTTATCACTCCGCCGGCATTAGCCACAAAATCGGGAACAATCAGGACGCCCCTGTCGTGAAGCATCTTCTCTGCATTTTCAGTGACAGGGATATTTGCCCCTTCGATTATTAATTTTGCATCCAGTACATCCGAATTCGCCTCGTTTATCACATCAGGACGTGCTGCCGGAATGAAAATATCCGTGCTTACCATCAACAGGTCTGTGGTTTTTAAGACTTCGCCACCTTTATAATTTATAACCGAGTCCGTGGATTCTTTTATTTGTATCAATTCTTCTACATTCAAGCCTTTGAGGTTGTAAATTGTTCCTTTTGAGTCGCTTGCGGCTATGAGTATTACGCCTTTTTCTGAAAGAAAACGTGCAGCGGGTTTTCCCACGTTCCCGAACCCTTCGATAGTGAGCCGCGCCCCGTTTAAATCAAGATTGATATAATCTTTCGCAATATCTGCGCACACTGCCACTCCGTATCCTGTTGCGCCTATTTCGTCAAGAGGTATTCCGCCAAGTTCTCTCGGGAGCCCTACGGCGCGCTCCGTTTCATCATAGACATACGCCATGCTGGCTTCATCTGTACCCATATCGGGTCCTGGTATGTATTCCTGAATATTTTTTATTCCGCGGGCAAAAGTCCTGATAATCTGTTCTTTATTTACTGTCCTGGGGTCGGCTATAATCCCTGATTTCCCGCCGCCGTGAGGAAGACCTGCCATAACGTTTTTGTAAGTCATGGCACGGGCGAGCCTTCTCACCTCGGTCGTGGTCACGTCAGGCGACATGCGTACTCCCCCGATAGCAGGACCGGCAGCCACGTTGTCGATAACAACAATGGCTTTCATTCTTGTTCTGGGTTCGTATAAGTGAATAATCTTTTCAGGACCCAGTTCATCTGCAAATTCGAATATTTTTTCAGTGATTTCCATTGATTTCCTCTCCCTGTTGATAATGTAATTTTGTTTGGATAGTAAATTAAGATTGCGGTATCTGGTCAGCCAACCCTAAATCCCTCTTTATGCTCATTATTTCTTCATCATTTGGTTTTCTTGGGAAATTATAAATCTTTGAGAAAGTTTCATTCGCCATGGGTCGATTGCAGTCAGGACAGCCCGAAGTCTGGAAAGCCTCTCCTTTCTCAATAGCCTCAAGAATTACATCGCATTTCACTCCAAAATCAACGAGAAAGCCGTTTTCGAATCGTATATCCGAAAAGACGGCAAATCCTTCAAGAATCAGATACCGCGCAAGCTGCACAGTACGATAATGTTTGATAACGCTATTTTCGGTTTTATCCCGGAAATTACCCTGTGAACCTGGAATATATGTATATGAAAAAAGCGCAATATTTACATTATCCCTTTGTAATTCCGAAATTTTCCTTACTGCATCCTCATCGCTCTCCCCGATACCGAGCATGAGATGCGTTCCCACTTTTTCAAATATGCGAGATGCGCGTTTCAACCCATCCACATGGCGTTTCCATGAATAAGGTCCGCCCGCACTTTTTCCTTTTATCCTGTCAAATAACTCCGGCGTACAGGCATCAAGAGGTATAACAAGTTCATCAACGCCAATTTTTTTTAATTTTCCATATTGCTCCGCGCTTAGCGGAAAAACCGAAAGTGATACGGGAATCTGGCTTTCACTTCGGATTCTCTTGATTAAATAAACCGTATCCTGCCACCAGTTATCATAAAGCGCGGTCTGTATGCAGGCGCGGGCAAGATAGCCCCGTTCAAATGCAATTTTAAGCCTTTTGACAACCAACTCTAGGTCGGCAGGCATATAAATGCCTCGTGCGATATGGGTTAACTCAGCGCTTGAACCCGACGCCTGTGCGCAGAACAGACAATTTGCTTTGCAGCGCTTCGTGGTGTAAATCTGAAGATATGCAGTCGTGGGGGGCGTCTCCATCTGCACAAGTTCAAGCCCGAGAACTCCTAAAGTTCCAATCGAAGCCCTGACTTTCTTAGCCATAAACAACTATTTGGGAAATCATGGTATATCTATTCGTATGTTAATCGGGCTGATAGCGGATGTTCATTCAAATGCGGTTGCGCTAACTTCTGTGCTCTCAGTCCTCAAAACATCGGGTGTTGAGAAAATATTGCATGCGGGAGACATTATCGGTTATAATCCATATCCTGATGAGACAATCGAATTGTTCAAAAAGAACAACATACTTTCCATTCTGGGAAACCACGACAGGGCTTTGATTACAGGGGATACTTCTGGATTCAATCCGTACGCTGTGGCTGCTCTTGAGTGGACACGAAATACGGCATTGTCTGATTGTGTTGATTATTTGCTCGGACTTCAAAATATTGAGTCAATAACTGTAGAAGGGAGACGGATAGTCCTTGTTCACGGAAGCCCATACGATATTGTTGAGTATATTTATCCTGCGGATGCTGTGCCTGAGCTTCTCTCGGCTGTAAACGGCGATGTTCTTGTTTTGGGTCATACGCACATTCAGTTCAAAAAGGAATATACCGAAGGCATTATCGTTAATCCGGGTTCAGTCGGTCAGCCCAGAGATGGAAACCCGGAAGCTGCGTTTGCAGTCCTTGATACCGTATCAGGGAAAATCGAACTGAAAAGAGTAAGTTATGATATTGAAAAAGTAATTGAAGACATACTTGCGGCACATCTTCCGGAAAAGCTCGCTTTCAGGCTGAGAGTTGGGTTTTAGGGATTACCCAAAAATAAGATAGCAGGTATTATGAATAAAATTGGATAAGTTATTTTTCCATGACCCCTTAGCGTTAATGTCCACAGACATGTTGGGGTAACATAGAATTCTCACCGCAAAGAACGCAAAGTTCGCAAAGATTATTGCAGCTATGCTTTGCGTTCTTTGCGAACTTTGCGGTGATTTAAAGTTAGCAAGTTCATGGATGAACTCCAGGAGGTTGCTGGACATTAAGCTTAGCACGAACTGTGTTTGATAGCTTTTGTGGGGCATGCATCCACGCATATACAGCATTCTGTACAATCATCCATACGAGTGGCTTTTGATTTACCATCTACAAGATCAAAAACTGTGGCTGGGCACTGCTCCACACATGCACCGTCGCCGTCGCATTTGTCTTCGTCTATTTCAATGGTTACAGCTGCACCTTTGTTCTCATATTTTTTTACTGCCATGATTTTTTCACCTAAATCGGTTAGTGTTTTTATTGTAGATTAAAGGTTTTGGTTTAATCGCAGATTGAGATGCCATCAAAAGCGACATCTTAATTTGTTCATTGGCATTTGTTACAATATCTCCATGACCCGGGTACATAACGCTCACATCCAGAAGTGTAAGTTTTTTTATTGATTCTATTAACCGGGATGCGTTTCCGCCGTAGAGGTCTGTACGCCCGAAGCTGCCCTCAGGGAACACTGTATCACCTGAAAAAAGACTCTTTGAACATGCATCATATAAGCAGATACCTCCCGGTGTATGCCCGGGTGTATGGATGACCTTAAGTTCTCCGAAAATCTCCCCGCCGCTTAATAGGAGGTCAGGCAAAACGCCAGGTGCGCTTTTCCCGAATAACTGAGATGCACTGGCGCGGGCGTTGTTTAGAAGCGGGGCATCGTCCTTATGTATGGCTATTTTTGCGCCTGTGAATGCTGCGACTGCGCCTGCTCCGCCTGAATGGTCGTAGTGGCAGTGAGTCAGAATGATAGTTTCAAGGTCAGCGGGCTGGATATGTTTTTCAAGTTCCAAGATTACAGCCTGTCCATCCATTCCTACGTCAACCAGCATAGTTCCGTCCAATAGATACGCATTTGCATCATAGGGGGGATTTTTTAGTTTTATGACCTGCATGTAAGCCCCTATACTGCGAATTCATTTAAACGTTTGCAAAGAGGATAAAAACCTGAAAAAGCATATATACTTAAACAGCCATTAAAATGTAGCCGTTCATAAGGAGGAGGCTACTAAACATGGTTACTGATTTAAAAGCGTTTGCAAAAGCAGCAAAACCATCTGTTGCCGTTGTGGGCCTTGGTGGCGCTGGATGTAATATCACAACATGGATAGCGGAAAAGGGCATAACAGGCGGCAGGATAATTGCTGCAAATACAGATGTGAATCACCTGTACGTTCAAAAAGCAGATAAAGTGATTCTACTCGGAGAAAAATTGTGCAAAGGGCACGGGTGCGGTGGCTACACTGAAATGGGTGCACAGGCAACCAACGAGAGTATTGCAGAATTAAAAGCCGAACTTGAAGGTTCGAATCTCGTATTCCTTGTGGCTGGACTTGGCGGGGGAACAGGGACAGGCGCCATGCCCGTTGTAGCAGGACTCACACGCGAATTCGGCGCTCTCACGATCGGATGCGTCACCATTCCGTTCACTATCGAAATGGCAAGAAGAGAGAAAGCGAGAGAGGCGATAAAACTGCTCGCCCAATCCTGCGATTCGGTGGTAATAATTGATAACTCAAAATTAAGGGAAGTAGCGGGCAACCTTCCATTAAAAGAAGCTCTTAATGTCGCAAATGCACTCGTTGGGTCATTTGTGAAGAACCTTACAGACACTATAACACAGCCCAGTCTTGTGAACCTTGACTACGCCGACCTGCGCGCTGTTATGGAGCGCGGCGGAATCTCATCCATCGGCATAGGCGAAGGTGACGGGGCAGACAGGGTAAGCAAAGCAGTGGCGCAAGCCATCAGCACCCCCCTGCTTGACGTTACCGATATCTCTGCAAGTTATGGGGTGCTTATCCATATCGTGGGAGGCGAAGACCTGACACTGGAAGAGGTTGCTGTCACCGGCGAAATGATAATGGATAAAGTCCCGAATACCAAAAGAATTATCTGGGGCGCAAAAGTGGACCACGCCCTGACAGGAAAGGTCCGTGTGATGGCTGTATTGACAGGTGTTGAGAGTCCATTCGTATCAGGAAAGGTAAAGGAAGAGGTCGTTGAAGAGATTGAAAAGATTGAAGAGCCAAAGCCGGAACCGAAGCCAGAGCCTCCAAAATCAAGACCTGCTCCAAGGGTGGAAGCTCCCAGACCGCAGCCCAAGAAGGAAGAAGAGAAGGGCAGCAGCGCTTATATCTGGATCGGTATAATCCTTGTAATAATACTGATTCTGCTCTGGTATTTCACAAGATAGATTGATGTTCCGGCTGCAACCGGAACCTTTTCTTATTTTTTAAAAATTTTTTCCTTATATAGTATGTGAGTCACTATACCCCGTACTTAAGGTACAGGGCTTGCTATCGTTTTTTGCCTATAAAGCTTTCTCACCTTCAGAACAGTTCTGTAGTTCTGTGTG
>CAYSLW010000091.1:0-2023 GCA_964431955.1 uncultured Candidatus Methanoperedens sp.
AACTCGATAAGGGGTTGGGGAAGAAGAAGGGCATCTGGGTATAAGGCGGGAGCGCTTTCACTCAATGACTCGTAGGTATCAGTGACCCTTTCAGCGTTTAGCAGAATACCGCTCAGGTTGATGCTAACCTCGGGCTGCTCTGCAAGGCAGCGCTCAAAACTTTCCATTATTGCTGAGATTCTTGCATTGGTCTCGGTGGCGCCTTTTCCTGAGTATATGGATATGGCGCCAGCCGCGGCGCTCGGTCTTATGGCTGAGAAAACATGAATGCCAACGCGGTCAAGGTCTGTGATATTTGCAATGCGCGTCACGCCGATTTTTGAAAGAAGCTTCGCCGTATTTGCGAGTGTTGTCTCGGGGTCGAGTACGCGCTGTGTGCCTTCGAGGTATTTGATATCGGGGTCGAGGGTTATTTTGCTCATTGTTTTTGCAATCTTATTGGATAAGGGTTAAATAGCTTGCTATAGGGATTGCAATGTTTATACTGAACAAATTTTATGGCATTTCTATGATGTCTTCGGGATTCACATTTCAGCCTCAGGAAACAATCTCTTGGTTTTCATGAACTCGCGAGCCTTCTTCATCGCTGTTGCGTAAACGAACATCCATCCTTCATTAATGAAAATGGTCCCATCTCGTATAGTTTCTTTGCTGAGCGACCCTACCCCGAACTCCATCAACAACTGTATTGTAGCCATGCATGCGGCTGAATATTCATCCATATCCTTAGATTCGGTCGCGATATCATGGAGCAGCATTTTGAACAGGCTCCTGAATTTATTCGAAGGTATGTATTGTTTTTCCCCGATTTTTACAAGAGCGTTGATTTCAATGAGGTCGCCAGTCAATTTGTTGATTTTATCTTCTTTCCAGAGTTCGGTTGGGTAATCTGTGAGTTCGTACTGTTCCCATACATCGCGAAGGATTTCTTCTATTTCGTCCTTATTTTCAGCCCGCTTTAAGGCATATTCGGATGATTTTAATTCAGGTACGGTTGTTATATAAAGCCTTAAAAGATTTCTGAGTTTCTCGCCATTATCCCCTTCCACTATTTTTATTTTTTTAAGAATCTCGTATTCTATATCGCTCAGGGTTACCTTCAAATCTTTTGGCATTCAACACCTTTAAAATAGTAACCTGATTGAAGATTTGATAATTCCATTCCCATCAAGGTGGTGCATAGCAATATTATTCATTTGATCAGCTCCGCCACAAAAATGCACTGCTCCCCCCCCTCAAGAAGACATTCTGCGCCTTTTTTACAGTAATAGCGAGGGTCGATGTGCTTTCGTGCCAATCCCCCGAAAAACCCTCTTAATATATCACAATATGTACATTTTTTGCCTCTAAAAGGCAGTCCTTTAAGGTGGAATGTAACTTTTTTTTCGGATATTTCGATAGATGTTATCATGCCGTCTTTTTCAAACTCTTTCTGAATATCTTCGATTTTTATGGTTCTAATATCCATTGCTGCCTGCTCACCTGCTTCAAACATCAGCACAGAATTGGCAGCTTCTGTTACGATATTGTTGCACACGTCGATATAGGATTCCAAGAATTTCCTGAACAATTATTCACGCCCTTTATTCGTCATTAATAGTCGAATTGCATCATAATAAGCCTTTCTCTCGAATTAAGGCACAAATGCACAAATTACTTATACGTTATCATCTCTTTGGGTGGCAGTGGTATCATGAAAAAATTCTTAATTCTTTTACTTGCAGCGGTAATATTGTTCAGCGGCTGCGTGGGTCAGAAAACAGTGAAAAACGGGGATAAGATTTCTGTTGACTATACAGGAAGTCTCGAAAATGGCAAGGTCTTTGATACATCCATCGAAAGCGTGGCAAAAGAAAAGAATCTGTTCGCTCCTGGCAGGGAATATAAGCCGCTTAAATTTAATGTCGGAAAAGGAGAGGTTATTAAAGGATTTGATGAAGGCGTGGTGGGAATGATGGTTGGGGAGACTAAAATTTTAACAATCCCGCCTGAAAAGGCATACGGTCAAAGTAATCCTATGATG
>CAYSLW010000091.1:2123-4753 GCA_964431955.1 uncultured Candidatus Methanoperedens sp.
ATGTAACAATAAGGTCAATCGAATCCCCATGATGCAAAAAGAGGAAAAAATTGTGGTAGTACTGCTTATTATGTCAGTACTTTCCCTTATTATCGGTTATTTTGGCTTTTCTTCTCAGACTGCCGCTTACTCGTCTGATTCAAAGATTGGCGAACGCGTGTACGTGGAAGGGACTATACTTTCCATACAAAAGACCGGAAAGGGAGACCATCTGATACTGAAGCTCTCGAATCTCAATGTCAACGTATTTGTCCCAAAAAACAATGGTGCTAAAGAAGTTTATAATTTAATAAAAAAAGACGACAGGGTAAGGATAACGGGTAAAGTTGATGTATTTAACGATAAAAGGGAAATTGTGGTTGAGAGCGCAAAGGATGTTGTCAGGATATAAACCTCTAACTGCTCTACCGCCATTCAGGAACATTAATTGGATTTATGTCTTGTTAGAATGTTTTATTTTTGTAATGGCAGTTTCTATAGCTATTTTTATGTAAGGAATTGGATCTTTCGCATTCCTAATTAACACTTATGGTTGAAACTTTTCGGGCTTCTCGGTCCAAACGGCGCGGGCAAGACGACCCTTATTTCATTTCAATGCTGTGCACTATCCTGAAACCCACATCAGGCAAAGCATGGGTAAATGGTTTTGATGTTTTAAAGGAACCCGGAAAGGTCAGGAAATCCATAGGCATCGTATTCCAGCAGCCGAGCGTGGACGACCTTCTGACAGGACGTGAGAACCTTGTCAATACATACTCGGGGGGTATGCGCGAAGCGATAGTTATGGAAGGTGAAAAAATGCAAGAGGAAGAGAGCCTGAGAAAACATAGGGAAGAGCAGGAGCGCATAGCAAGAGAAAAGGCGGAGGAAAAGAAAGGGACATCACGGAAAGGCATTTTTGCCATGCTGCGAGGAATATGGGCGCTGGCGCCGAGTGCGAGTGATGCGCCTGGAAGTCCGACTCCAACATCTAAAGCTGCTGTAATCCAAACTCCCAGGGCTACTCAAACAGTTTCTTCTGCACTCGCATCTACACAAGCCCCAGACCAGAAGACCTACACCAACTCTATCGCTCTATCGGCATGGAGTGCGTGCTTATACCAGCGGGCGAGTTTAACATGGGTTCACCAGCAGGCGAAGAAGATGGAGACAGCGATGAAGGTCCTGTACATAGCGTGAAAATATCAAATGCTTTTTACATGGGCAAATACGAAGTTACCCAGAAGCAGTGGCGTGAAATTATGGGAAACAACCCCTCTTATTTCAAAGGGGACAACATGCCTGTTGAACAGGGATCATGGGATGATGTTCAGGAATTCATCAAAAAGCTCAACGAGAAAGAAGGCACGAACAAATACCGCCTTCCCTCAGAGGCTGAATGGGAAACTACCACAAGATATTCCTTTGGAGATGATGAATCAAAGCTTGGCGAATATGCGTGGTATTATGGTAACTCAAGAAGCAGGATACATGAAGTAGGTAGGTCAGAAGAAGCCCAATCCTTGGGGATTGTACGACGTGCACGGCAATGTCTGGGAATGGGTGCAGGATATATATCACAGCGACTATAACGGTGCACCTGCAGATGGAAGTGCATGGGAAGGAGATGGCTACCGCCATGTCGCTCGCGGCGGTAGCTATGGCTGCTTCACCAGGTCCCCTCGGTCGGCGGTTCGCTTCGACGGTGCGCCGGGCATCCGCGGCGAGAGCCTCGGCTTTCGCCTCCTGAGGATTCCGTAGCCACTTACCACTTTACACCTTTACCACCTACCACTCATCGGCTGAGTGCAGCGAAGCCGCACAGCCTCGCGAAAGCCAGCCACAAGGCGGGCGCGCAAAAGATGTGAAAGTTATGCAAAGGTTGTATAAAAAAACCCCGTATTATCATCGCTATCAAGGGCATAACCTTAAAATAAGAAAATAACAATATATGAATATCTTAAAATAAGGTGAACAATGAGTGAACTTATCTTCGGCAAAGTAACAAAAGCAGGAACAATAACCATACCTAAAAAATTAAGAACAAAATACCATATTAAAGTTGGAGACATCGTAAGATATGCAGATACAGAAGAGGGGATAAAAATTGTGCCTGCCGAACTCACAATGATATCTCCTGAAATAAAAAAGCTATGGGAAGAAGCTGATATGAAAAAAATCAGCATTAAGGAAATAGTGGAAAAAGTAAGGGAAGTACGGTCTAAGGTATATAATGAAGAATACCCGACTTAAATTTTTCATCGATACCACTGTCGCTATTTCTGCATTAACAGGAAGAAATACTGATGCATGGATACTGCTTGAGAGTGGAAAAAGGGAAGTAGTCTCTCTTTTTGTGAATGAATTCGTTATTAAAGAGATGCGCAGAACACTGGATGAGTTACAAATCTCGCAAGAAAATATAAATTATGCTGTGAATTATATAAAAGAATGCTGTGTTGTAAGAAAAAACGTCCCAAAAACTGAGTTCACGAAATACAGAATCCGGGATAAGAACGATATACCTGTTCTCGCAGGAGCATCCCATGAATCGGCGGTTCTGGTAACCGAAGATTCGGTTCTAAAAGAGGATGCAGAGAAATATATTGAGTGCGCTACTCCATCTGATGCTTTAAAAAAATTAAGTAACG
>CAYSLW010000091.1:4853-8204 GCA_964431955.1 uncultured Candidatus Methanoperedens sp.
CGTTCAACCACTCGATAACTATTCACATCCTCTTAATCTGCATCTCTCTTTTCTTGGGCTGCAGCTGGAGAAGCAGCGCCTTGAGTCTGGCATCATCTATCTTAGCTGCAATCTTCCCGCTCTGCGCCAGAGCAACAAGCTGCGCTTCGACACTTGCCACAAGTTCAGGTTTTGTCATTTTCAGGGTATTTAATCTCTCTCTTGCCTCAGGCGTAAGTATCTGGCGCAGGACGGCATGCTTCTTTGCTTCATACTCCGCACGCGCCTGCTCCTGCTGGGCTGCCTGCGCCTGGGCGATGTACTGCTGCTGTTGCAACTGCTCAAGCTTGCGCCTTTTTATTTCTTCGATATCCCCATCCATACTCATCGATCCATATTGTAATCAGGAAGCTTTTCTAATACTTAGCGATAGCCGGATTGGATTTGACCAGTTCTGATTTAACTTCGTTTGCAGTATTGTCTAAAAACGACTGTCCAACCGGCGAGATAATCCTGCCGGTTTTCTGGGTTTTAACAAATCCGGCTTTTTCAAGCTGCTGCAGCGCTTCCCTTGCGATGGAGCCGCTTCCTTTTAAGAAGTGTACTGCCGTTACTCCATTCCTGTGCCGTCCGCCATAAAAACTTCGAAGCCGTGAAACCCCGACAGGTCCGTCTATATAGATGCGTCTTAATATTGAAGCGCATCTGGTGAACCACCAGTCGGCATTATCGGGTGAAAGCTCTTTATGAGCGCCGGTCTTGGCAAAACGTGCCCACTCTGGGGGGTTGACTTTCTGGTCATTCTTTAATTTCTGTGCCACGCTATTTATGAACATCTCTGCCGGCACATCATATACTGTTGTCAATGTTGATCCTCCGTAAAAACTAGGCCTTCTTTCTGGGGTCTTATTACTTATCGTATAGTATTTACCCTTTTCGGCGAAATACGCCTGTATTTCCTCTCACTTCAATAAGTTCCGACCTCTGACTTATCTTTTTGTCTGTTCATGTCAGTATCTCTTTGAGCTTTTTTGCTGATTTTTCAAGTTCCAGAAGGATTAAACCCAGTCCAGTATCAGGACTTGTAAGAACAATCAGCAGTGCTTTAGAGCCTGCGCCGACTATGATCAATCTCCCATATTCAGATTCCACAATAACCCTGGTGGGTAAGCCCTTTTCCACCAGTGTAGTCGCAGTCTCGGCAGCTCCGAGCATGGTGGCAGACATGGCGGCAAGGGAATATAGAAATTTTTCTTTTGGCATATTGGCGCGTATAAGCAACCCGTCGCGGCTTGCAACAATACTGGCTTCCACTCCTCCAGTGTTCTTTAAATCGGAAAGTAATTTATCCACCATATCAATGGTATCGTCCATTATGTTCCCCCGGTAATCTTTTCTATCAACACTTCAAATGCCTCAAACACACCGATTTTATCCTTCGCCACAGCAGGAACAACAGGAACATCATCGGGCAGGTTAAATTGCTCCCTTATTTCTTCAGGAGTGAGTGCGCCTTTCATGTCCTGTTTATTTGCAACCACAACATACGGCAGTCCATAGGACTTTGTAATCTCAAGCACGTGCTTTGCGCGAACAAAATCTGCTGGATTTGTAGAATCCATAACAAGAAAAACGCCCATAGATTCGCCGCTTAATAGTTTTATTATCGGGTCAAACCGCTCCTGACCCGGTGTTCCGAAAATATCAGCACTATAACCTTTATAGTCAAGATGACCGTGGTCCAGGGCAATTGTAGTCCCAAGCCTGTCAACAGATATCGCCCGCGTTGAAAGCGCATGCACAAATGTGGTCTTTCCGGCATCAAAAGGCCCTGTTACAAGTATCTTTGGTATGTATATCTTTATTCCACCTGGCAGCAATACCCTGAAAAGCATGGATTTCTTTTGTACTTCTGCCCAGTCTGATTTAAGTATCCCGAAATACTGACCAAAAATGACACGTTCGGCTATACCGCCGATGGATATGACGGCATTGAATAGTTCTTCTTTTATTGAGCGCAACGTTTCCTGGGAATATGGCCATGCTGTGAAATTATATATGATGACGTGTTCGTACACCACTGCCATTTTGTTCCATGTTTTGACTGCTTCAATAGTTTCTTTCTCGCCGCATAAATCCATTATGGTGGACAGTGAGCCGAATACTACGGTGCTTGGCGGCAATTGTTTTAGTACATCTGTTATTATTTTATTAAATTCATCAATCCTATCCGGATTCGAAACAACGTATTTTTCTTTTGAAGGAGCGCCTATTAACGGATTATAAGCATCAACAAAAAATAATCTTTCGTTAAGAGAATCGATATCCCAGCCAAACTCTTTAAATTGACCCTTTATAATATCAGGCATGGTACTCGATGCCACGAAAACGCCAGTTCCGCCGCTTTTTAAGGTGTTATAAATCGTTTGCAGCCCGAAAACCTCGCCTTCAACGCCCGGTTGATTATAATAAACCAGACTTTTACCCTTAGGTATGCCCCCTCCCAGGAATTCGTCCAGTTTTGGGACACCGGTTTCAATCACGCTATTCTCCCCTCGATATCTTTACGTTAGCGCCCTCAATCTCATATTCAAACCAGGGGGTGGGTTTTGATGAAAGTCCTACCACTCTTATAAGAGTCTTATCGTTTTCAGATTTGATCTCTATCATGCCGTCAAATAGTTGTTTTAAAGTAGCGATTGCCTGTTCTTCATGCATGCCGCTCTCTATCACATATATTCCAAGGGCGCCTGCGGCTTTGATGCGTCCTGTAAATACATGAAGGAACCTGAAAACCGTCTGGATGTTAGAATACATCAATATTGTAGAAAGTGAATTAATATGAAGCTGGATTTTCCGGATATTCTTTTTCATGAAGAACTCTTCAAAAAACTGGCTGATTTTCACCCCGATTCCGGTTAAATCCAGGGGACTGCTTGCGATTTTAATGTTTTCGGTTTCAACTGCCGTGCCGCCAAGCGTTTTTGTAACGCAGTCCACTATCCCGATTCTCGACATGGGCAGGGTTAACTTGTTTTCCTTGAACCAATCAAGGATATGAGTCGCGGATTCGCGTGTTGTAACCATAATAATTGCATTTTCATTATTTATGGCGCCATGGTAAGCGATGAGGTTCAGGATAGCTTCTTTTCCGCTCATCGGAGGACCGATAAGCATGATATTCGAGCCTTTTTTGATGCCGCCGATTGCATCATCCAGTTCCTTAATCCCTATAGTATAATCGCTCATTGTTAAGCCTTAGTATAGATAATACTATTTAGATTTTGTTAATATAAATAGATACTGTGGTGAAAAAGAGAGACCGTTTCAATTCGTGTTGGTGAATAAAATTTGAAGTTATTTGTTGCATGA
>CAYSLW010000092.1:0-8144 GCA_964431955.1 uncultured Candidatus Methanoperedens sp.
TTCGATATCGGTTGCCACGAATCATTGTCTAATCTGACTAAGTCAAGTTATATTGGCGTGAAAAATGCAATAGCAGTTAGCAATGGCACAGTTGCTCTGGATATAGCTCTTAAGGCTATAGGCATTAAACAGGGAGATGAGATAATAACAACACCTTTCACTTTCATAGCCACAGCAAACTCTATTCTTTATCAAAAGGCAAAACCTGTTTTTGCAGATGCGGATGATAAAACCTTTAATATAAATCCAGAGGATGTGTTGGAAAAAATAACCGACAAAACAAGAGCAATAATTGGCGTGCATCTCTTTGGACACCCATTTAATGTTAAGGCAATACAGGATATCTGCGAGGATCACGATTTATTTTTAGTTGAGGACTGTGCACAGGCTCACGGCGCTGAATATCAGGGAAAGAAGGTCGGAAGTTTTGGTACTGGTTGTTTTTCATTTTATCCCACAAAAAACATGACCACAGGAGAAGGGGGCATAATAACAACAGACGATAATAAAATCACGGAATTATGCAGACTTCTTAGAAACCATGGACAGAGTTCAAAATATTTCCATACAATATTGGGATATAATTATCGAATGACAGATATACAGGCGGCAATAGGTATTGTTCAGCTTAAAAAACTGGATGAGTTTAACAGAAAGAGAATACTGAATGCAGAGTATCTAAATAAACATATAAGATTGGCTGGTATTACTACACCGCATAAGGAAAACAATGT
Organism: uncultured Candidatus Methanoperedens sp.; assembly: GCA_964431955.1. Classification (GTDB taxonomy): domain Archaea; phylum Halobacteriota; class Methanosarcinia; order Methanosarcinales; family Methanoperedenaceae; genus Methanoperedens. The sequence goes on from CAYSLW010000092.1 coordinate 735, forward strand.
CAAGCATGTATATCACCAATATGTTGTTAAAATCGCTGGAGATTCAATAGACAGGGATAAATTTATGAAATATCTAACCAGCAATGGCGTTGGATGCGCAGTCCATTATCCAATACCTATTTTTAAGCAACCGCTGTATCAAGAATTAGGCTTTATAGATGAAAACGTTCGCTGTCCAATTGCTGAAAAACTGGTAAACGATGTTTTGAGTTTGCCTGTTCATCCATCGTTATCAGAAGAAGATCTGGAATATATTGTGGATACCATCAATAATTACGAGGAGATAAAATGAAAGCAGGCGTTATCGGAACTGGAACTATGGGCAAAAACCATGCCAGAGTGTAGTCTGAACTTAAAGGCGTTGATGAACTTTATGTTTTTGATCTGAATAAAGATAATGCGAAGGGAATGGAGGAATTGGATGCTGCTGTATGCGGCTCGATGGAAGAATTGCTGGACAACGTTGATGCTGTAAGCATCTGTGTTCCAACAAAATACCATCTCGATGTTGCAAAGAAAGCAATTGAAAAAAATGTCCACTGCCTGATAGAAAAACCGATATCGCTTTCCGTTGAAGAGGGGCAAGAACTGGTAGATCTGTTAAAAAACAAGAATCTGGTTGCCGGAGTAGGACAAATTGAGCGATTTAATCCTATTGTAAATGAGATTGCAAAGATGATCAAAAATCCCTTTTTTGTTGAGGCGAGAAGACACAATCCAGCATCATCCAGAATAACCGATGCTTCCGTTGTTGAAGACCTGATGATACATGATATAGATATCATATTCAATGTTTTGTTTAACACAAAAAATTATAAGATTTACAGCACAGGAAATCGCGATGTATGTAAAGCTCTGGTTGCATTCAATGGCTCGGTTGTTTCGCTGTCTGCAAGTAGAAGAGCGTCTAAAAAAATAAGAACGATATATATCGAGGATGAGGAATTTACGATAGAAGGAGACTTCATGGCTCAGGAAATTTATACTTATAGGAAGCCGGGAAAATATGGCTTGGAGAATGAAAAGTATACGCAGGAGAACATTATTGAGAAGGTTCTGGTCAATAAGGTAGAACCGTTGAAGGTTGAATTGAGAACATTTGTTGATTGTGTAAAAAGGAATGCTGAGTTTCCAATTACACCCGAGCAGGCTTTGAACAATCTCAATATATGCGAAGAGATTAAAAGGGGTTTTGGATGAGTTATTTTAAGCACCCTACTGCGATTGTGGAAAGTGATGACATAGGAGAGGGAACGAGAATATGGCACTTTGTGCATATAAGAGAGCAAGCATCAATTGGAAAGAACTGTAATATTGGAAAAAGTGCTTATATCGACACCGAGGTTAAAATCGGAAACAATGTAAAAATCCAGAATTTTGCAACCATTTACAAGGGGGTTGAAATAGAGGATGATGTTTTTATTGGTCCTTCTGTTGTTTTTACAAATGATCTTTATCCAAGGGCGTTTATCTGGGGAGAGGAAACGATAATTCCAACGATTGTTAAAAAAGGGGCAAGCATTGGTGCAAACTCAACCATTATTTGCGGGGTAACAATCGGGGAATATGCCATGATTGGAGCAGGCAGTGTGGTTACAAAAAATGTTTCTCCATTTGGTCTTGTATATGGGACACCTGCACTGTTGAAAGGTTTTGTATGCTACTGCGGAAAGAGATTGAGTAAGATTATAGAGGATATAGAAGAAAAAGTTATCTATGAATGCGAATGCGGCAAGAATATTGAAATCAAGAAAGAGTGGATGAACAATGCATAGAATAGCAGTGGTTGGTCTTGGAAAAGCTGGGCTGCCTATTGCCGGTGTGATAACAGATAGTGGATTTGACGTTGTCGGCGTGGATATAGATGAAGGCAAGTGCGAGCTGATTAATAGAGGGATAAATCCAATCCCTGATGAAACTGGTCTGGACAAACTGATTGAAAAACAGGGGGGCAAAAATTTAATCGCAACTACAAAGTACGAGAATGCAAAGGATTGCAATTTCTTTATTGTTATAGTTCCTTTATTTATTGATGAAAATCACGCTCCTGATTTCAGTATTTTAGAGGATGCATTCAGGAATATTGGAAAGATTTTGAAAAAAGGCGACTGTGCTGTTTTGGAGACAACTGTTCCTCCGAGAACAACCGAGACGGTTATCAAGGATTGGCTGGAAGAGGAAAGCGGATTAAAACTAGGTGAGTTCTATTTAGCTTATTCTCCTGAGAGAATCATGACGGGCTGCAGTATTTCAAGATTGAAAGAGTTCCCAAAGGTTATTGGGGGCGTTGATGGAACCAGCGGAAAAATAGCTTTTGAGGTCTATAAGAAATTCATTCCTGATTTACATTTAGTTTCATCTGCAAGGGCTGCGGAGTTTATCAAGGTGATAGAAGGCTGCTACAGGGATGTGAACATAGCTTTAGCTAATGAATTGTTCAAAATAGCTGATGAGCTAGATATTGACTTTTATGAAGCAAGAGAGTATGCAAATCACCAGTACTGCAATATTCACTTACCTTCGACAGGTGTTGGAGGACATTGCATTCCGTTTTACCCATGGTTTTTGATAAAAGAGATGGAGAGGAAAGGAAAATATGATTATTGCAGTTTGTTGAGAACTTCAAGGGAATTGAATGACCAGATGATGAATTTCTGGGCAGAGAGAATCATCCTGGAATGTCTGAGGATCAATAAACCATTGGGGGAGGTAAAAATATGTGTCAGGGGGATAACATATAGGGAAGGTGTTAAAGAACTTATTAATAGCATGAATCTTGCCTTGGTGAAGCTGCTGATGAAAAAGGGCTTGAATATTTATGTTCACGATGAACTGTTTACTAAAGAGGAGATCGAAGGAATGGGTTTGAGATTTATAGAGCCGAAGGATGCAGATATAGTATTTGATTGCTTTAAGCTGGCGATAGAATAATGAAACTCCTCTCCATCGTTGGCGCCCGCCCCCAGTTCATTAAGTGCGCGCCGCTGTCAAGAGAACTGAGAAGGGAGCATGAGGAGATACTTAAGCTAAGATTGAGAACCTTAATACCCTAAAGGAAGAAATAATTATGGAATTTATGTATAAATACGCATTCTTGCCAAAAGATCAAGAGTTGTTAATTGATATTAACTTGGCGGCGAAGAGGCTATTCTATAAACTGACAGACTTAAACATAGAGAGGCTTGCTATATCGGATTATAACAAGGTATATCTTGGAGGTAAATTATCGAATTTGGTCCACAGCTTACAGTTGAATTCATATATTCTTTCTTGGTCACTTATAGAATCTGATGTCCCCCTAAATAGGTTTGTTTTTTTGGATTATGGAGGAGGATCTGGGATATTATCTTTATTGGCTAAAGAATTGAATATAGGTACTGTAATATATAACGATATATATGATGTCTCTTGCAAAGATGCAAGTATCATTGGTAAATCTATAGGAAATCAAGCAGATTATTATATTCAAGGTGATATAGAAGATATCCTATTTTTTTTAAAAACCAATTCTATTTCATGCAACGCAATTGCCTCTTATGATGTAATCGAGCACATATATGATATTGAAGGGTTCTTTAAAAAGCTTGATGCTTTATCTAATGGATCATTGACAGTTTGCATGTCATCCGGGGCAAATATATTTAATCCAATAATTAGGCGTTCTTTAATGAGAAAACAACTTGAAATCGAATATAAAGACCGAGAAAAAAAATTTGGTCATAAAGAGAGGGATTGTTTGGAAGCTTATTTTAACATACGGAAAAAAATAATTCTTAACTTTACTAAAAGGCTTGATGAAAACCTGACCGAAAAGGAGATAGAACAATTATCAAGGGCAACGAGGGGGATGATAGAATCAGATATTAAAAAATGTGTAGAGGGGTATATAAAAACAGGACATATTCATAAAGAGCCCAGTCATCCTACTAATACATGCGATCCGTATACTGGAAATTGGGCAGAACATTTAATGGACATCTATTATCTGAGAGATATTTTATTAACGTATGGATTTAGAGCTAAGATTTTAGGCGGCTACTGTGGAGATACTAAAAATAGATTTTCTAATATTTACCATAGATTATTAAATTTAACTATATATATGTTTAAAGACCAAGGAATTAAAATTGCTCCATATTTTACGATATATGGTAAACGAGAAGGACGAACTAAGCTAAATTCTTCGCCAAAAGGAAATTTTACCCGCACGTAGAAGGAGATAAACCATGAGAGTGTTATCAATCGTTGGTGCCCGCCCCCAGTTCATCAAATGCGCGCCGCTTTCCCGCGAACTGCGAAAGGAGCATGAGGAGATACTGGTGCATACGGGGCAGCACTATGACCATGATATGTCCGAGATATTTTTTGAGGAGTTAAATATCCCGAAGCCCGATTACAACCTGGGCATTGGCTCAGGCAGCCATGGCGAGCAGACTGGAAGGATGCTTATTGAAATAGAGAAGGCGCTCCTGAAAGAGAAGCCCGATATGGTTCTGGTATTTGGCGATACCAACTCCACGCTCGCAGGCGCGCTGGCTGCGGCGAAGCTCCATATAAAGGTGGCGCATGTGGAGGCGGGATTGCGCAGCTTTGACAGGAGCATGCCCGAAGAGATCAACAGGGTGCTGACAGACCATATATCTGACCTGTTGTTTTGCCCTACACAGACTGCGGTGGATAATCTGGCAAATGAGGGTATTGCAGCAGGCGTTCATCTGGTGGGGGATGTGATGGTCGATGCGCTTGAGTATAACCTGAAGATAGCTGAGAAGAAATCCGGGATAATAGATGAGCTTGCGCTTGAGAAGGGTGAGTATCTTGTGATCACAGTACACCGTCCGGGTAATACAGACAGCAGGGAGAACATGACGAACATCATCGAGGCGCTGGGTGAGACGGGCAGGGTTGTGGTGTTTCCTGTGCATCCCAGGACTGAGAAATACCTGAGGGAATATGGGCTGCTGATGCCTGAGAATGTGAAGCTGATCGAGCCTCTGGGGTATCTGGATATGCTGAGGCTGATGGCAAATGCCGGGAAGATACTGACCGATTCAGGAGGTATTCAGAAGGAGGCGTATGTGCTCAGTGTCCCGTGCATCACGCTGCGGAAAAACACGGAGTGGGTGGAGACGCTGGAGGGAGGGCGGAATGTGCTGGTAGGGGCGGATAAGAGGAAGATTGTAGAGGCTATCCAATGCTTTTATCCATCTGCCAAGCAGAAGGATATATTCGGCGGCACGGGAGCGAGCGGAAGGATTTTAAACGCCATTGCTAATATACAGACTTAATAAGTAGAGATTTATGAAAATAAGAGCGATCCTGACGGTGAAAGGCGAAGTGCAGCGCGTGGGATACAGAGATGCAGTTGAGCGCATTGCCAGAAAAATGAAACTCACAGGTTATGTGGAGAACATCGAACCCTATGATGTTAGGATAGTATGCGAAGGCGAGAAGAATATCGTTGAATCGTTCATGGAACAAATCAAAATAAAAGACGAGCGAATAAATGTTGAAAGTATAGACTTAACTTACGAAAAGCCTACTGATGAATTCACTTTTTTTAAAATTAAACGAGGCGAGCTGGTGGAAGAGATCGGTGAGCGGTTTGACAGGGCAAATTATGATCTGAAGGTAATGACCGAAAAACAAACAGATACAATAAATATTCTCAAAGAGAACACTAACCTACTTAAAGAGAACACAAATACACTCACGAGCTTTCGGGATGAGACCAACAATAATCTCACGAGTTTAAGAAACGAGACTAACAATAATTTCACGAATTTGGATTCCAAATATCATGTTATCTCAGAGGACATGAGAAGCCTGAAAGATGATATCCATAAATTGACCGAAGCCATGATTACCATCGCCCAGGCAAGCTTAAGGTCAAGCGGTGGCGTACGAAAAAGGAAAAGAGAAGCATAGAATGGAAAACCAGCGAATCCATATCATAGCCCGGCGCAAACATGGCAAAGGAAATGTCTGATCAAAGCAGAATGCAGGGAGAGGCGTACCTGCCGGGTTTACCGTGCATCACGCTGCGTGAGAATACGGAGTGGGTGGAGACGCTGGAGGGAGGGTGGAATGTGCTGGTAGGGGCGGATAAGAGGAAGATTGTAGAGGCTATCCAATGCTTTTATCCATCTGCCAAGCAGAAGGATATATTCGGCGGCGCAGGAGCGAGCGGAAAGATTTTAAATATAATGGCTACTATTTAATAAACTTTAATGAAGAAATATGCAAATGAATGCAATAAAAGATGAGAACGGATAGAATTTAAGTATGGATGAAAAACCTATTTACCTAGATGTTTGCACTTTAAGTAGACCTTTTGACGATCAGAGCTATCTGAGAATAAGGCTGGAAACAGAGGCGGTTAATCTGATATTATCAAAAATGAAACAGGGCAAATACAGGTTATTGGTCTCTCCTGTCCACATTAAGGAAATAGGGGCAATTGAAGATATCTTTGAGCGCGTAGAACTGCAAACAATCTTAGAGAAATTCGGAGAACCTGTTATGGTGAATATGGCTAAATCACGGGCAAGAGCTGAAAAGCTGGTTAGTCTGAGTTTTGGCGTAGCTGATGCCGCGCATGTTACCTTTGCAGAACAGGCTGGAGCTTTATTTATAAGTTGCGATGATAAGCTTATTAAAAAATGCTTGAACCACGAGATAAATGTTTGGTGCGGCAATCCGGTTGCTTTTTGTGAAAAGGAGGAATTAAGATGAACTCTGTAAAATACATGGATGAAGATATTGTGATTAAAAAGGCGATGAAAGTTCTTATTAATGAATTGGGTCCTGTTGAAGCGATTCGATTTATTACAATACCAAAAATAAAAAGGATGGAAAGTGTAAGGCGTCATAGAGAGTGGCAGAAGATGCTGGATAAGGACAGATTTTTTAATGAAATCTTTACAGAAAAATCGTGAAGTTACAATAATTGTGCAGAAAAAAATGCAAATGTCCAGCAACAGAAAAGCACGGTCTCTGGAAGAGTATGCCTGAGAAAATACTATCTGATTCAGGCTGGATTCAGAAGGAGGCGTACATGCCGGGGGTGCCGTGCATTACGCTGCGGGAGAACACGGGGTGGGCGGGGACGATGGGGAATTTGCGGGTGGGGGGCGGAAATTGATAAAAGGAGGGGAGGCGGGGATTAACATACAGCATATACTTACACAGTCCCCGGCGCTCGATACGAACCCCACGCACCCACCAACGAAAAAAAACCACAGAGCGCACAGAGGACACAGAGAAAAACAACAACGTTCTGCGCTCTCTGTGTCCTCCGCGGTTGATAATCCATTCAGCGCCCCTACATTTATAATTAATCTAATATTAAATTCTCGGCGCTCCAAACTAACCCCATGCAACCTCGCATACATAATCCGCATCCACAAC
>CAYSLW010000093.1:0-7986 GCA_964431955.1 uncultured Candidatus Methanoperedens sp.
CGCATACCTGTCGTTTGATAAAACTTTCCTAAAGTTTTAGCGACACCTCGCTTTATGCGGTGTTCAGGTATGCTGCGCATACCTGTCGTTTGATAAAACTTTCCTAAAGTTTTTTATAAAACCATCTCCTCACCGTTTCTCATGATATGCACGGTATCTCCGAAAACGTATCCTGCATCTTCTGCCATTTCCACGTAATTTGAATGCATTGCCATATTCCCGTGCGAAGGTATCACCTGCTCGGGAGCTATTAACCTCAAGAGTTCCCAGTGGTCTTCCCTGCTTGCATGCCCTGACACATGCACATTTTCATATATGCGTGCACCCTGCATTTTCAGCTTTATCTCGATAGCATGCCTGTTCGCCATTGTCATAGGGCTTGGGATTTTGTTCGCTGAAAAAATCACCTTATCCCCGGGCTCTATCTTAAACTGTGTCTCCAGGTTTGCTATCCTTGTGAGAATAGAATCGGGTTCGCCCTGGTGACCCGTGACTATAGGAAGATATTTCTTCTTTCCATCCTGGGAAATGCGTTTTAAGGCTTTTTCGACAGCGTTCCTGTTACCGTGTATTTCAAGAGCTTCGGGGAATTTTATGTACCCCATCTTCTGGGCTATTGAGAGATAGCGTTCCATAGAGCGCCCCAGCAGTACTGGAATCCTGTTCATTTCCTCTGCAGCCTCGATAATCGCATTAATGCGCGCCACATGGGATGAGAATGTGGTGATCAGGACACCTGAATCGGTCTCTTCTGTTCCGAGAAGCACATCTCGCACAAGGTCTTCTGCAATCTTTTCAGAGGGCGTCTTCCCTGAGAGTCCCGAGTTCGTGCTCTCGGTAATCATGACTCTGACACCTTCTTTTCCCAGCTTTCTGAGCCTCTGGAAATCGGGCGGTTCGCCGAGCGTCGGCGTGCGGTCTAATTTGAAGTCGCTGGCATACAAGATTATCCCGCCTGGCGTATGGATTGCAGCAAAAGCCGAATCCACTATGCTGTGCTGAATGCGGATGAATTCGATCTGTATATCGGGCGTGAGGTTATATCGCCCCCCCAGCTTCAGGGGAATCACTTCATTATTCACCTTAAATTTCTTTTCCTCGGATATCTCATGCCTGACCAGTTCTGCTGTATAAGTGGTTGCGATTATAGGTGCTTTGTACCTGTGTGCAAGCTTGGGTATCGCTCCAATATGGTCGAGGTGACCGTGCGTGCATACGATAGCTTTGACACTTCCACTTACTTCTTTCATGATGGTATCGTCGGGAATGGCACCAATCTTTATCAGGTCCATCGAGTGCATTTTGTCGATTTCAACGTCTTCATGTATCTGCACCCTATCCAGCTGCAGTCCCATATCCAGTACGATAATCTCGTTATCAATCCTTATTCCAGTCATGTTCCTGCCCATTTCATTGTAGCCGCCGACCGCAATAATTCCTATTTCTGTCATTTAATCCTCCATAAAAATACTCTATTTTTTTCTTGCAAATTTAGCTGTCTCAAATCCCCTCTGCTCTAAAAACTCTTTCGTTCTGCCTGTAATAACCACAGGAGCGTTGATGAGTTCTTCGATTGTCTTGCATCCGCATAAGAACATGGCACACCTTTGCTCTTCAATAATAAGGGTTAACTTATCTACCACATCTTTCTGTCCTTTTAAGGCAGGCGCAACCAACGGCAGGGCAATCCCGCAAAGTGATGCTCCAAGGGCAATCGATTTTGCTGCATCTATGCCTGAACGCACACCACCTGTTGCAACAACAGGGATGGAAATCGAGGACTCAACGATGCTAGCAACGGTAGGTATCCCCCAGTTCCAGAACTGCTTTCCATGATGTTCTGATAAAACATCACCGCGCTTCTGCGCCCGATAAGTTTCAACTCCTGCCCAGCTCGTTCCGCCAAGACCACCTACATCGATAGCCGCAGCACCAGCTTCGCAAATTGCCACAGCCTGAGAATGAGCAATGCCAGCGCCCGTCTCTTTTATGATTACAGGCACCGAAAGTTCAGCACAAATTTTCTTTATCGCAAGAAGGCAGCCTGTTGCATCAACATTGCCCTCTGGCTGTATGGCTTCCTGAAGAAAATTCAAATGAATTGCCATGGCGTCAGCGCCTATCATTTCCACAGCCCTTTCAAGTCCTTCAATCCCGAACTCGTTCAGTTGCGCTGCGCCTACATTTCCATAAATAAACGCATTTGGAGCTTTATCCCTCACTATCCTGAACGAATCTTCCATGCTCGGGTCTTCGATTGCAGCTCTCTGGCTGCCAACACCTATGCCTATACCGAGTTCTTCTGCCGCACCTGCAAGCGTTGCGTTTACAGCCCTGGTGTCAGGATGCCCGCCTGTCATTGAGGCGATCAGGAAGGGGGCACGTAATTTCTTGCATAGAAATTCAGTCTCTAAACCAATAGCTTTCTTGTTAATCTCTGGAAGGCAGTTGTGCACCAGTTCAACGTCGTCAAAACCGCTAGCTCGAAGTCCTGTATGGCTTCTATGCGCTTCAACATCTTTCTCAACGCATAATAACAAATGTTCAATCTTTCTGTCCGATGTAGTCATTTACTACCTCTACGTTCGACCTTTTATATAAAACTCATTTGTCTGCTATTAACGTCCCTACCTCTTCGCCATATAAAAATCTTGATACCATGCCTTTTCTGGACGCATTAAAAATACGCGAGCTTATCCCCTTGTTCGCAAGTTCCAGTAGCTCCGAAACCTTCCCGAGCATCCCGCCCGTAACATCGGTCGAGGCTGAACCACTGATATGTTTTTTCATATCTACAAAGCTAATAGGTGTGATTTTTTTAATAACATTACCTCTGTCATCCAGCACGCCGTCAACATTGCTTCCTGCACCTATCTTTGATGCCCTCAATTCAAGCGCAAGATGCGGGATTATGCGGTCGCCTGACAATACTGCAGCTCCTTTAGTTTTATCCAAAACAACATCACCGTGAAGCACTGGCACTATGCCTCGCTCTAACATGACTTTAATCTGTTCAAATTGAAAATATACCAGATTCCCATTCTCAAATAGGCAGGAATTTAATGGATGCACTGGTAGCGAAGGTAAGCCAGCGTTATTTAATGATTCCAGCACTATTGCATTTAATTTCTTTACCGAGGCATGGGTGAGATATGCACCACTGGCATTGAATTCTTCATTGAGTTTATATTTCTTTGCCTGGGGATGCCCGAACGACCCGGCGCCGTGAACGAGTATTAGAGCGCAGGACTTATATTCCGACTTAAATTCAGCAATCTCATGCGAGAGCCTGTTAATCTTGTCTATTTTTGCACGCTCAGGAATATCTGAATCCTTTGCTGTAATCACGCTTCCGCCAATCTTTAAAATCACAGGGTTCATCAAACCTGCATCACCCCACGGGGAGTGAAACTGGTAATTATCGCTTTCCCGCATGCTTTTTCTATTGCATCTGCAACCTTGCGGGGCGAATCCGTAAGTGCCACCATGCATCCGCCGCCCCCCGCGCCTGTGAGCTTTGCCCCATAGGCGCCTGCATTTCTTGCTGCATAGACGAGGGCTGATAGTTCCATGGTGCATACGCCGAGGGCATCGAGTAACCCGTGGTTCACGTTCATGAGTTTTCCAAGAGAAGTGTAATCTTTTTGTGAAACCAGAACTTCGCCCTGCCTGGCGAATGAGCCTATTGTTTTGATTATTGGGTTTATCGCATCAGGGTATTCTTCTTTCAACATTGCGACCTGTTTTACGAGTTTTGCTGTTTTCTTTGGGGATGCGCCTTTATTAGTGTTGCCTATTACGATACCGCAATCCAATAGATTAAGCCGCCAACGTGTTGGTATCTCAACCACGCCTCCGAACGTGGATACAAAGGTATCAGTTGGACTCGCCGCACCCTGCACTTCCTTTTCTATCTCATGCCCAATTTTTGCGAGTTTTTCATTTTCATATCCAAGCCCGAATTCGATATTGATGGCAGCGAGCGTAGCAATGGTGACTGCAGCAGACGAGCCCAGACCAGAGCCTACGGGGATGTCAGAGGTTATTTCAATTGCAACATCTGGCGAACCCAGTCTTTTAATGGCTGATGAAACATAGGGATGCACCTCGAAATCCAGCCCCGTGTTCCCGATATTCGAGAATATTGTTATTGCATCTGCTTTTTTTGCGCTCACGCGAGTCCGGAGTTCTATCGCGCAGGCGATTGCAGGCTCGCCGTATACCACGGCATGCTCGCCGAATAAGTAAATTTTTCCCGGGGCTGAGCAGGTGGTGGTCATTTTGGTTTTTCTCCAGCCACACAGATGCGATGGATAAATATAAGGATTGCCAGATTGTGAGCTGTTTTCAACAACTTATAAAAAGGAGAATGCCGTATCCTTTTTCTCACTCTGCCATTTTCAAAGCCTTCTTCATGTCAATGGGCGGGAATTACAGTATAAGCATGTTTCAACAGTCCTGGCGCATCATAAAAAGCCGATGCTACCACCTGTGCAGAAAAACCCAGATGCCATCCAATAAATAATCACTTACTTTTTATAATTCCATAGTCCCGGGCGCACGAAACGAACCCCATGCAACCTCCATGCAAAAATGAACGGGTGCATCTATAAATAGAACACTGCCCATAACGAGTTTAAAAAGCTTGATTTGCACAGGGCAAGGAAGCTCATGCGCACGCCGATAATAATAGACGGCAGGCGGGTGTTTGACCAGAGTTACGCCTCTGGAGGGCGTGTCCAGCACTTCGGCTGGACTATTTTAGAGCAGGATGAGGTGAGAGGGCTGGGGTTTGTGTATAGAGGGGTGGGGCGGGGAATAAATGAGAGGTAATCGAAGTGGAGTATATGATGAAGATATGCTGGAAAAGCTCGCAGATAATGCACTTTGTGGAATTGGGTGTGAAATGTTTATAGACAAGAAAAGAATCTTATTTCTATAGTCTTTAACTCGTGATAGACATCTTCAATTGTAATCGACTCAGTCATATTTTTAAATTGGATTTATGTCCTTATAATGTTTACTCTTAAAAAAACAATAATTTCAAAAACTGCATGGGAACTTGAAACAAATTTCGTTTTCTGGTGCAAGAAATGCAATACCCCGTTACTGGATGAGCAGTGCGGCATATGCAAAGAAAAAGGCTTTCAAATCCAGCTTTCCCTGCCCGGAGACGTTCGGTTTTCCTCGCAGCACGAAAGAAACATAATCAACGACCTGATGTTAAAGTCCTTTGGCCCCAATCCCCTTGCAGGAAAACTCATTCTTTTGAACAAAATTCCGGGCGAGGATAAGACCGACGAGATGCTCGTGGACGGGATTCGTTTCGGGATATTGAGATTCGATATGAAAGAACTCACCTTCAAACTCGACCTGATGGTTGAGGGAGCATGTGCGCTCATTCAGTGGGGCATCCGTAACAAGCTCGTTAAAATCTCCTCGCAAGGTCGCCACCTCAGCGGGAAAACCATAGAAGGAAACGAAGTCCTTGAATGCTCGGATGATATAAGGAAAGGAGACACTGTTCTTGTAATTAGCAAAAACCTGTGCGGATTCGGGATATCATTAAAGGACAGCACAGAAATGAAAACTCATGGGAAGTCGCTGAAGATAAAAAAAATCGAATCACGAAAAGCTGAGTTTTTATCCATGCATCCACCAATGGATGAAATTATCCGCGCCAATGCGCCGCATATGAAAAGGCTTGTAAAGGATGCTGTAAATACCATTCGCGGCATAGCCAACCAGAAAGAGTTCAGGGACTTGCCTGTCTATGTTTCTTTTTCCGGAGGCAAGGATAGCCTTGCCGCGCTTGACCTTACAAGAAGCGCAGTGAAAAAACCCATAAAGGTATTTTTTGCGAACACCGGCATCGAGTTTCCGCAAACGGTAGAGTTTGCAAGAAGATTTTGCAATGAAAACAATATCGAGCTTATTGAGGTAGAGGTAAAAGAAGCATTCTGGGAGAATCTGCCGAGTTTCGGACCCCCTGCAAAGGATTTCAGGTGGTGCTGCAAGGTATGTAAACTTGCGCCCATCAACGCTGTCATGGAAGAGTGCACACGAGGGGGGCAAAAGTGTCTCACCATCGATGGAAAAAGAAGATACGAGTCCTTTGCACGCGCGGGGATAGCCCCAAAAGAGGAGAACCCATTCATTCCGGGGCAGGTGAGTTTGTTTCCGATTCGCAACTGGCGCGCCATCGAGGTGTGGCTTTATATTTACTACCGCAAACTTGAGTATAATCCCTTATACGACCTTGGTTTTGAACGCGTGGGGTGCTGGCTGTGCCCGGCTGAACTCAGCGCTGAATATTACAGGTTCGGGGAGCTGCATCCTCTGCTGTTTGCGCGCTGGAATGGTTATCTTTTAGAATGGGCAAAAGAGCATGGACTTTCGGATGAATTCATAGAGCACGGCTTCTGGCGCTGGAAAACGCTGCCTCCGAAGATGATGCGCCTGGCAGGGGAACTCAATATAGACACGAAATTAAAAGGCAAAAAGGAAGAGTTCAGCATTGTGGTAACAGGGGGAGTTTCGCCGTGCAAGACAGGTGGATACACCATGGAAGGAAAAATTATGGGGCTCATGCTAAATGAAGCCCAGAATGTTGCTAATATCATTGGCGAGAACGTATTCTCAGAGGACATAGGGGTGCTGCTGATTAAAAAACCAGGCTCCAACGTCAAGATATTCTCATCAGGGCATGTCTCTGTGAATGCCCAGAGCAAGGAGGACGCGCTATCGCTTTTTGAGAATACTGCAAAGCAGTTGATCAGGGTGAAGAAGTGCACAAAATGCGGTGTGTGTTTGAAAGTTTGTCCTGTCGGAGCTATCGTCATCGAGCCGCAGCTTAAAATCGGTAAAGAGTGCATTCGATGTGATAAATGCACTGAAGCATGTGTTGTAGCAACGTATTTTGACAGGCTTTTGCCGGGGTTCAGGAAGAGAGCATGAAGCTATATTATACTGTGAGTAGTACAGATTTAAGCCAGATAAGAAGTCCGTTGGACAATATAACGGGAGAAAATAAGCATGAAAAAGAGTATGATTTCAGACAAAGTGGAAGATATACGAACCAAGTTCAGATATACCACCAGAATAGGAGGATATACGAAGTGAGTTCGGATATGAAGAGTTATATGAAATTGCCGCATTGAAGGAAAAATTTAAAGGTCGTGTGCCCATACGGGTTGATAAGTTAAACCTTCGGAAAGGACAAAAAAGGTGTATCTCAGATGAATGAATTAGAAGAACAGATATTCGAAGCGAAGAAAAATGGATTGACTGACCAAGAAATCGGTCAAAAATTCAATGTTAATTTACGTTTTATTGAAAAAACTATAACAAAGCGTTTAGGTGTAAATATCTCAAGTCCTATTATAGAGAAAAAGATAAAAACGTTACAACCCAAGAAATTTTCTCCGGAAATAACTACAGTTTGGAGTTTCAAATCACGGGGAAATTGGGCAACACATAATGGTAATTATCGAGGTAATTGGTCGCCGTATATTCCTAGAAATGTAATATTGAGATTTTCTAAAGAAAGCGATTTAGTATTAGATTGCTTTTGCGGTGCTGGTACCACTGGTGTTGAGTGCAAATTAACTCATAGGAATTTTATTGGTGTTGATATAAATCCAAAAGCAATCGAGTTAGCAAAAGAAAACATTAATTTTCCAATTTATGGTAACTTATCAGAAGACCATATCCCACTAAAAATTAATTTCAAAGTTGGCGACGCAAGAGACCTTTCATTTATCAGGGACGAATCTATTGATTTAATTTGTACTCATCCGCCCTATGCTGATATTATCCATTATACAGATAATCAAGAACAAGATTTATCTTTTTATAATTTAAATGACTTTTTAGAGGAGATGTCTAAAAGGTGATAATATGGGAAACCCAACAGTAATGAAGATAGAAAATCCAGCTTTTCTTAATGAGAATCATCTCCCCTTCATGGAATTCAGTTTGCCTGTG
>CAYSLW010000094.1:0-7913 GCA_964431955.1 uncultured Candidatus Methanoperedens sp.
AGTTTAAATATACCACCTTAACTAACTGTCCATTCGAAGGGGCGCAGTCCAATTCTAATTAAGGTGATTGCATAAGGGTTAATATCATTTACAATTACATGTCTCCCAGCAATTAATGACTCAAGAGCTACAGTTCCTGAACCCGCAAAAGGGTCTAAAATGGTATCTCCTATTTCAGTGTAAGTTGTAATTAACTTTCCAGCAAAAACGGACTTAATTTTTCCAATATAAGGAGAAAGCTGATGTAGAGTGCTTTCCATAGCCAGACAGCTACCCGACCAATCCGCTGGATTCAGCTTTAAAATTTTGTTATTTATAGCGACTCCTGCTTCGCATGTTAGTTGTACCATAATCACCCACAAATGCGCTGTTATAGTTTAAATATATTATTGAATATTTTTATTTTTTTTGTTGGTTAATTCCTTCGCCTTTTCAGGCAGCCTCTTCTCTATCACTTCAACGAGTGCGTCAAAATCCCCTTCAGCTAACGAACGCACATCCTCATCGCCCTTTAAAATTAGCTCAACAAGGTAATTTAGCTCCTCGTCGGTTAATTTATCATAAATAAACCGAAACTTCGGTTTACGCAGTGTTGGGGTATGCGAAGCATACCCCTCTCGTTTTGATGAAACTTTCATAAAGTTTTGCGTTTATCTGCGGTTCCTTACCTATAAATTGTCTAACGGATTAAAAATCCCTTTTAAAGCACCGTACTTTTCCTCAGCCAGTCGATATCGCTCTGGTACAGCTCCCTCAAATCCCGAAGCCCAAGCCGAAGCATCGCAACCCTGCTCACCCCGAGTCCCCATGCCAGCACAGGATGCTTGATTCCAAGCGGCATCGTGACTTCTTTCCTGAATACTCCTGCGCCGCCAAGTTCCACCCACTTACCCCTGCTCTCTATATACACCTCAGGCTCAACGCTTGGCTCTGTGTACGGGAAATATCCGGGTCTGAATCTAACTTCATCAAAACCCATCCTGTGATAGAATTCTGTCAGGCAGCCGAGCAGGTTCTTGAAGCTCACGCCCTTGTCCATCACCACGCCTTCAAGCTGCTCGAACTCAGGCGTATGCGTGGGGTCGATGGCTTCGCGCCGGTAAGCCCTGTCGATGCAGAAGGCTTTCACAGGCGGGTCGGGATGGTCTGCGAGGTATTTTATCGTAATTGCCGTGGTATGAGTCCTGAGCACCTGCTTGCGCGCAACCTCCTCGCTCCATTTGCCTCCCCAGCCGGTTGATATTCCGCCGCCTTTTTCATGCATCTCTTTTACTGGCGCTATGTACTCTTCGGGAATGCCGCATTCAGTATCGAGATGAAAGGTGTCCTGCATTTCCCGCGCAGGGTGGTCCTGGGGCTGGAAGAGTGCATCGAAATTCCAGAACGAGCTCTGCACTATATCGCCTTTTATCTCCGTGAATCCCATATCGAGGAAAATCTGGCGCATCTCGTTAATGAGGCGCTGGTAGGGATGGAGCTTCGCGCCGTAGACAGGTTTTACAGGGGTGCGGATGTTGTACGGGCGCAGCCTTGCTGTCTTCCATGCGCCGCTTGTGATAATAGTTGGAGTAAGCTGGGCTATTTCCTCTTCTATGGTCAAGCCCTCTGCGACGAGAGCCTTTCCTTTGTCCGTGATTGCTATTATGCGGGTCTTTTTCTCGGTTTTTTCAACCAGATTCCTTTTTATTAGCTCCCTGACAGCGTCTACAACTTCCGAAGAAGGACCTTTTTTGAGTTTTGCAAGTATATTCTCGTCTTCCCCGGTCTCTGCTTCCCCTGTTGGAATAAGCATATCTCCTTCGATTCTTGCCCAGTTTTTCCTTCGCAGCCATCCGAGTGCGATTCCTACCATCTGGGGTGGGAAATTCTTTTTCAATTCAGAAAGTGAGATAGGCGCTGTGAGCGAGCTGATTATCTGGCGCTCAGGTAAGCCTTTTTGTGCGTATTCTTCGCCTTCTTTTGTGAGTGTGTATAGGTCTGTTAGCGTCTCTTTAACTTCACAGAGACCTTTTTCCGCGAGAAGAAAAGCGGACTGTTGAGCGGCTTCGATATTCAATCCGGATGCTGACGCCAGTTCCTCTGGAGAAATTTTGTCTTTTCTTACAAATGCCTGTAAAACCCGCTTCTCGTTATTTGTGAGGTCTGTCGATAGCGCCATAACGCCATTACAATGTACAGCACAATATCTTATTTAGCCCTTGCTTTTTCTTTTTTACCCTCAGATGGTTTACCCTCTTCTGCCTTTTCCTCTTTCTTGGGGAAGATTTCGCGGAGAGGCTTCTGACCATATTCCACGATAACGGTATTAATCTGGGCTATATCGGATGAAATCTCGCGTCCGCGCATGGATTTTCTTTTCTTGACGCCCTCCGCCCTGGGTTTATAGCCTACGCCGCCTGCAATCAGGATTTTCCTTCTCGCCGGTCCGGGCAAATCACCTCTCATAGCGAACCCGTCCTTATCGGTTCCGCCTGTTATCTTAAGGGTGTATCCAGCCAGTCCTACAACATCTCCGCTTACTGTATCCCCGATATTCTTACCGATTAATTTGTTGACCGCCGTGCCAGTGACCACTGCCTGGTAAGCCTGCGCGCTCTTGCTGTCCGAAACAACTACTCTGAAATCTGCCATTATTTATATGCTCCTAAATTAATAATAATCATTTGTCCTGTAAACCGGAATATTATAATTCTTGACCTTACTTGCAGCTAATATACTTAAATATATTGTAAACGAAATAGTCCCGGGAGGATTCGAACCACCGTCTCCGGCTGTCTTTACCACGCAGGTTCCAAAGGCCAGAAGGATTGACCACTACCCTACGGGACTGGGTGTTAAATCGCAACTAAAGTACTTATTCTTTATGGATGCAGCAACCACGGAGGCACGGAGACGCAGAGAAAAGAGATGAGAAATACAAAGCTCCGTGCCTCGGTGTCTCCGTGGTTTTTCAGGTGTTATAGACTACAAATACGCCCTTCTGACCCTGTCTTTATGCTCATTGTATTTTTTCCGAAAAGCCGGGTCGTCCATCATATTATTAACCTGCTGCTTGAGTTTCTGCTCAAGTGCTGCCTGTTTGCTCGACAGATGTTCCCTGCACAGGAGGTTTGATGAATCGGAAGAATAGGTCTGCACCCCTGCCATTATAATCGAAATCTTTCTATCTATGGGAGTCATGGTCCCGAAAGGCACCGGTGAGCCATTTCTCATTATTTTATCCAGTTCCTCATCATGACGCGATACTTTCGTGCCCACCGCAACAAACTCCCCGGATTTGACTTCCTCTGATTTAATCTGCCATAAGTTATTGTCGCCTGCGATAAAGGTATCATGATATTCACGGTTCATACCCGAAAGGACACGCCATCCGGCTTTATCTTTACTTTTATCGTATGTTTTTTTCAGGTTTCCCATCAAGGCGCTGACGCTTTTTATTGCCATTATGCAAACATCCCTTTGGGCGGTTCTGATCTCTTCCCAATTGCTTCGGCAAGTGCTTTATCTAAATGGGATTTCGTTACTTTGCCGCCTGAAAGTATGGCTTTATGGAGCGCGTTCTTAAGTAATTTCTCAACAAGATCACGTCCAGAGAAACCCTGCGTCAGCTTCGCTATAGTTTCAAGATTCACATCCTTTCCAAGTTTCTTGGGGAACGTACGTGTATAAAGTTGCAATATCTCAAATCGCTCCTGTACAGTCGGGAGAGTGAATTCAATCTCCTCTTCAAAACGGCTTCGTATGGCGGAATCAAGGGTATGGAGCATATTCGTAGCTGCAATGGTGCATATTCCGTCATGCTCATCTATTCCATCCATCTCGGTGAGCAGCGCATTGACAATCTCAGCCACGTCACCGCGTATTTCCTGGTAGTTCCGGTTCAGGGCAATGGCATCGAATTCATCAATAAAGATTATGCAGGGCGAAAGCTCCTCTGCTTTCTCATAGAGCTGGTGGATTGAGCGTGCTCCGTCGCCAACGAATTCTCCTATCAGCTTGGTAGCTCTTACAGGCAGGAAAGAAACGTCGGTTGCATTTGCAAGCGCCTTTGCCATCATGGTTTTTCCCGTTCCAGCCGGTCCATGGAATAGAATATTCCTGGGCATCCATCTCCCGAATTTCTCCGGCTTTTTAAGATAGCGCTCGATAAGATTGCATTTCTGCTTGGCTTTTTCCTGCCCTACGACATCTTTAAAAGTGACTGCAGGTTTAATTTCAGGAATAAATAAATCAGAGTCATAATTCACGACTGCGAATTTGGTATTTTTTCCGATCTCGGAGTTTTCAGGGTCTACATCCATAACCTTGAAAGCAAAATCCGGGAACATCCTCCTGTCAAAAAGATAGTCTCCTTTCTTTATTATAAAACCGTTCCACTGCTCTCTTGCGTAGAACTCAAAGACATCCAGTTCAGAAGGCTCGGGATATTCATGGAAAATTCCTTTCAGAGGGTAACCTGCCGGCTTCACTGTTACAGTTTTTGCTCCACACCTTTTTAAGCCGGATTTGTATTTATGACTTTTTTTACTGTTTACCCGCTGTTTTGCTCGCATAAAACCAGTAATTGTCGGTCATCTATTAAACCCTATTCTTTAGAAATTCTTTTATTCCAAGACCTGTGTTTTGCAGGAGTTTGAATGCCAGTTCCTGTGAGGGCCAGGAACCAAGTCCGCAGTCAGGACCCGCGTATTTTATCCTGTCACCAAACAATCCATACGCTTTTTCAAGCCGCTTCTTTATGGTATCCGGGGTTTCCATTTGAGTTGTTATTTCTTCGAGCTTTGCAGGTTCTTTCCAGACATTCGTGCCGTATTTCTCATTAAGCACAGATGCCATGCCAGAGATGTCGGTGCGCGCTACCCCAATTCTCAGGAATTTATTATAATCTACAAGGTCATTTTTATCTATAAGGTCAAGATACGACGGGTTTGCGGCTGATTCAATGCCTATGATGCCAATAGAAGGCACCCTGCATACAAGTTTATAATGAAGGGGTGAATGCAGATGGATTTCCGTATCTATTTTATGCGATGCTGCCGTCTTTGCCGCTATTCCCAGGGCTTGTATCAGGTCGCTTTCATTGAACATAATCTGAGGGTTAATCCCGATACTGGGTTCATCGATTGAGACTGTGGATATATTGAGGTGTTTTGCGTTGTCTATGGAATTGCTGATGAACCGATCGATGCTGGTTGCAAATGCGTTCAGCACATCCTTGTATGCCGTCCCCCCGAACTGTTTAAAATATAGTTCCACGGGTCCTGTGACGCATACCCGTACATTTAATTTCCTGCTCGTCCTCCTGTAATATTCGGCTCCGACATCTTCAATCGCCACAAGCTCCATTATCCGTGCTTTTTCTTTGCGAACGACAAGTGGTTCTTCTGCGGCGGATTCGTCATTTATTATCCCCAGGAACTGCTGGTTCATGTCCTGGAACTGCGGATATGTGGGTACATCAACGCCTGCTTCTATCTTCTGCCGCATCGAATCCCTGATGATGTTTATCAATTTGGGGTCGCCGCTCTTTACAGCCCCGGCTACCCATTCTTTGTTTACGCCTGCGGGCAGGGGATAGCTTCCGATATCATCGAAGATAATCATATGGTTCTTGATAGTATTTTCTGGGTTTATAGTTATTGAAGGAATCATAGGCACAAAAAAAGCTGCGTATATAGAAGCGGCGAATTTAAGTAAAAAAGAATGTCTTTTTTTTTAATGATGTGTGAGTTCTTCTTTGAACTCAAGTTAAGTCACCACGCTTCCCAGTGAACCACCTTTTCCAGACCCATCCTGGGCTGCGCTGCGGGCGCCTCATCCGCATATCCGACAGGTATTATAGCTATGGGTCTTGTTTTTTTGGGAAGACCGAGCGTCTCGCTGACTGCATTTTCATCAAATGCGCCGACCCAGCATGCAGCAAGTCCTTTTGCATGAGCCGCAAGCAGCAGGTTCTGCACACTCGCTGTTGCATCCTGAACGGCATAAAGCTCTCCCCTTGATTTGTATATACGTGCTGAACGCTCGGTGTTGGCGATAACTACAATCGCCACAGGAGCCTTTTCGATGAACGACTGCCCGAGGGCAGCTTTGGTTAACTTTTGTTTTGTTGTCTTATTGGACACTACCACAAAATCCCGCGCCTGGAGGTTCCCCGCCGAGGGCGCCATCTGGGCTGCGTTCAGCAATTCTTCGATTATCTCCTTTCCAACTGCGCGGTCTTTGAATTTTCTGACAGACCGCCTTTCTTTTATAGCTTCCATACAATCCATACGCGTACACCCGTTGGATTATTGTGATTGATAGTATATAAACTCAGGCAAGTTTGGTCTGCTGGAATTTTGCCTTTAACCCATCCATATCAATTAATTCATTAACGATATTAACCAGTATTTCATTCCCTAACGCCCTGTTGTAATCACCGCTTATCTCAAAAGCCGGGTCATCGAGCGGTATTTTAAAGCGCGTCACTGCTGCCCTGTGCTCTTTTAGGTGTGCATCCTTTGATTCCTTTACGGTTTTGGTTTTTTGCGCTTCAATTCCCAGAAGCCCGAGTTCGTATTCGAAACAGGGTCTGTGGAACAGCGAGGAAAGAATAAAAACAGCAGTTTCCAGCCTCCCAGATGCATCGATACCTTTCAGATGCTCTTTTACGATGCTGTAGATATCCGGTTTCGTGCTCGTTTTGAAGGTATAGACCTTAGAGGGAGGTATATCGGTCTCTTCAATGTAACCCATGTCATGCAGTGCGCGAAGGTATCCTGTGAGTATCAATCTATGGTGGTCGTATCCGTTTTTCTTTAATTCCCTCGCTATGCTGCTTATGGACATCTGCTTGTTAGCAAGTATTCCTGTGAGGGTATTGTAAAACTCCGACATCTGCATTAGATTTGGTAATAAACCTGATAAATGTTTTGTTCAAACAAAGTATTTATAAATTCAAAAAGAAACTTATGCTTATGGAAACATTCTTAAGTTTACCTGCGATAGAACTCTATAGATCCAGCGAAGTATCGCTCTCGAAAGTAGCAGAGATTGCGGGTATGAACATTAAAGATTGCTTTTATCTGAGTTGTTCCCGAAACATGAATTGTCAAAATTTGAGCGAGTCCAGGATGATTTGAAATGTTGAACATGCATAAAGCCCGCGACTGGTTGCATATGGCGCTTAACGAGTTTGATGCGGCAACTGGGGACTTTATGGCTGGGAGAAACAGCGAGTCGATCCAGCATTCACAACAATGTGCAGAAAGAGTTTGCAAATCAATACTATCATATCTGGGTTTTATTTTAAAAAAAACTCATCATCCGTCTGATTATATTGTCGAGGAAATTCTGGAGAGACCGGATATTATTCAAAGTTCGGGGCTCTCTGAGGATGATGTCAGGATCTTAGTAGAGATCGCTACACTTTCTTCACCGCTTGAAAAGCAAGGTACCATGCCAAGATATGGCTGGGAAACGAGAGATCGAATAATAACCCCTGATGAAATATACAAGAAAGAGATCTCAGGAATAATGTTTGAAAACGCAAGACAGCTACTCATTAAAAGCTGTGATTTTTATAGACTCAGGGAACTGGATGGGATATTAGAAAATGAGGTCAGGGAAGTTGAGGAATATGTTGATAAACACAGAATTGATTAAACAGAAAGAATATCTGGGATCGATAAATTCTTATTTTGAAATAGTGCAAAAAAGAATAGATATCTATGGACTATTGCTGTTCGGTTCTGTTGCAAGAGGGGAGGCAAAGCCGTATAAGAGCTATGAAAGTGATGTTGATTTATTGATAATTATTAAGGATTTATCTGTCGATATTCAAGAACGGTTGCTTCAAAAAATCGATATTGAAGCAGGGACAAGGTCGCGGATACAGGCAATCTGGATGAAGCCAGAGGAACTTGAAGAAC
>CAYSLW010000095.1:0-7841 GCA_964431955.1 uncultured Candidatus Methanoperedens sp.
TATTTCACTACCAATGGACCATCCCATTCTGCCTGAGCGTAACCTTTTTTTACTGGTTTCTGTGATAATGAAAGAAGTAAATCTTTTTTTTGCTCCAATGTAATTCTTGGTTTCCTTCCAGTATGTTGATCATCTAATAAACCTTCCAATCCGTGCTTATTTACACGTTCTACTAACTTGTATATCTGGCTTCGGCTAAAATAATGTCTATCACTTATTGTTTTAATCTCTTCGTTTTGGATAACTTCCTGGAGAATTGCTATCCGAAATCCAATCCTCGCATTTGGATATAGATTTAGATTCTTTCTCAGACTATCTTTTGTAATCTCAGCATTTTTTATTGTGAGTTTAGTTTTACGCATAATATATTACAGATGTTTCTTCTATTATTTGTAGTTTATTATTTGTCGTCTTATTTTGGAAAGTTTACGCCTTTCAGTAGTTCAATTTATTTGATAAACGTGAATTTATATAATTTCTTAATGAACTGGGTTGAGATAAACACTAAAATGTATTTCTTAAACAGAATAAAAAGAGAGGTTATTTTTTATACTTTGGTGGCGAAGGTATTGATATAATATTAATTAATTTTTGATAGCATTTGCACCGCAAAAGGATTCATTTTAATACTCCCTCAGTCTTATCTATCATCATGCCCTCCATAATAGACCCCATCTACGGTCACGTAAAAATAACCGAGCTTGAGCAGCTCATCATCAATACCCCGGAGATGGCACGCCTTCGCCGCATCCAGCAGCTCGGTCTTGCCGACCTTGCCTTTCCAGGTGCAAACCACACGCGTTTTGAACACAGCGTGGGAACACTGTTCATAGCAGATAAGATGGCAAAGGCGCTGGGTCTTGACGAAGAGGAGATTGTAAAAGTCAGAATTGCTGCTTTGCTTCACGATATTGGGCACTGTGCATTCTCGCATGTGGTGGAAAGCGTCCTGAAACGAAACCCGGCTTACCAGCCGGTCATCAATGGCAGGAATTTTGTGAGCCACGAGATGTTCACGAAATACATAATATCAAATTCATTTCATACAAAACCCAAAATTGCAGAGTGTGTGGGCGATGCAAAATCTTTTTTTGAAGAGATTGCCCATATGGCAACCGGCGACGCGGATGCTGTTTCAAAGCCATACCTTGCGCAGATTATCTCAAATGACATAGATGCAGACAGGATTGATTTCCTGCTGCGCGATTCATACCATGCAGGCGTCGAACTCGGGCTTGTGGACCTGGATCAGATTATAGGAAGCTTGTTCTTAAGCAACAGCAGGATAATCCTGGGAGGTTCACTGAGTTATGATGAGGATATGGCGCTCACCGCTGCTGAATCCATGTTGATTGCCAGGGCGCATCATTATTCCGCTATAATACACAACCCCAAGACGCAGGGAGCAAGGGTGATGCTGCTCCATGCTCTTGAGAATGCGCTGAAGAGGTATGAAACATCAGGCAATGATGTTAAAATGCTGATGTCAAGTTTTTTCATTTCATACATTGACAGCGACTTATTGAATGTTATCGAGGCTAACGGTGATTCAGGCGCAAAAAAATTGATATCGAATATCCGAAACGGCTGCATCTGCAGTGCTGTGGCGCGTTTCACACACAAAAATCTCAATCCCAAAACAAGAATGGCGCTCTCAACGATTGCAAGAAACGGTGTTGCCAAGAAGATGTTTGAAGAAGGGCTTGCAAAGCGTTTCGCAGAAAAGTACGGCGCCTCTGTGCTCGTAGATCTCGATGTCGCAAGCGGCATCCCCAAAAGCACACGCATAAAAATCGGGGAGGATGAAGGGTTCCTTTATGACGAGTCTGCACTGGCTAACGGTCTTGTGAGAGCGATTTCACGCCAGATATCGCTGTGCGTATTCTCAAAAAATGAGGACAATTCCATGCTTTCACAATCATCGAATGATTTCCTGCTGGGCATTGAAAGCCTATCGCCGAAGCTTTTGAACTTTATCAGAAATGAAACCAACCTGCCTATTGAAGGTCTTCTTCTCATCTTTTACAGCGCTCACAGGATGTTCAGCAAGGAGGCAGAAGGAAGAATCACCATGCCAAGACTTCGCAATATAGCAAAAATATATCGTCTGGTCGGGGAACTCGGAAGGGAGGATAAATTGAGGAATTTGTTTGATTACAGGTTCCACAATCGTTATGGCTTTCCATACAGCGATAGGCTTTTTGAGGATATCCAGCTTCTTGTGGCGATGGGAATGGTGGACGAGGACCTTCGATATTTTGAAAAAAAGGGGAGGTGGCAGCAGCGATATGAATATGTCCTGACCAGCGATGGTCTTGATTATGCAGAATTAATCGCACCTGCATACCAGAACGAGCTAAGGATAATTGAAAATTATTTGACCATTAACAAACATTCTATCCCCAGGGACATTGTCAGTATCGCGAAAGATCGATACAGAAAAGGAATAAAAGCTCTTCATTTTTAACTCATGTATAAAATCATTTTTTTGGATGAATTTATATACCATAACAAAAGAATATGCTTACTCTTCGGATGCCACTTCCCTGATAATTTCTTTCAGAGCGCCTCTCAGTCTGGCTTCAGGATTTGAGAGGTCGTCGGCAATTATATCAAGAACAAGGTCTAAACCGCCAGGGCTTGATGATATGTAGTCCCTTATGACTGCATCCAGCTTTTCACAGCAGTCGGTACATAGGTCTATGCCTTCAATTTCGGCATCGTTAACTGGTTCAAGGGCAGTATGGCACAGGAAACATTCACTCATATTACATCACCTGCGCAGTTAATGTATCTGACCTCATATCAATGTTATGCGTCAATGTTGAAAAGTTTAGGAGAGTAAATCTTAAACTTTAAGCCGCTTATTAGGATGCACATGGTAAAAGTAGAAGTCATGATGGATGAAAAGGCGCTCCATGCCAGGCACATGCTTAACCGTAAACTCATAAAATTATCCTGGGCATTGTTCTTCATACTCGTGGGAGGAAGCTGGATTCTTGAAAGCCTCCAGAGAATAGACAACATACAGAAGTGGGGGCTCATGTATGCAGGCAGCGGCGGGATTCTGCTTTTGTTGAACCTCCTGCGGATTATCTGGAGAATCAATATAAGCAAGTTTACCATCGGGCTTGGCGCTCTGGGGTTGCTGTTTGGCGCAGCGAAATATTATGCGTTGGGTGATATTTCGATATGGGCTGCGGTGGTGCTGATTATTGGGTTTTTCATGCTTTTTGAAGTGATGAGGAAGTAATTATAAAACTGTTATTTTTCTCCCAGAACCTCGTAGATCAGGCGGAATTGTTGTTGAAATCAGGTGAATTGATACTTTGTATAGTTGGACTATACCATCTTTTGAAGGGATGGAAAGGTCCTACGAGCCCGATTAATTTTTCAGATGTTAGACTGAATGTACAATTTACCGCCGCGCATGCCGTAGCCGATAATATCACCTACATTGCCGTGGACGATTATCTCACCTGCATTCATGGTGTTGGCGATACCGTCCTGCGCGTTCAGCCGGCGCACAAGTTCAGGCTTTTGCGTGGCTATTCCCCATGCGCAGTCGCCTGTATAGCACTTCTGGCAGACGCGGCAGCCCATTGCGATGAGTGACGCCGTGCCTATGACGCAGGCATCAGCCCCTAACGCAATCGCCTTTACAACATCCGCGCTCTGCCTGATGCTGCCTCTAACAAGGATAGAGGCGCG
This sequence comes from uncultured Candidatus Methanoperedens sp., assembly GCA_964431955.1. GTDB lineage: Archaea > Halobacteriota > Methanosarcinia > Methanosarcinales > Methanoperedenaceae > Methanoperedens. The sequence goes on from CAYSLW010000095.1 coordinate 3,712, forward strand.
GTTGCGGATGCCTTCCTGCCTCAATCGTTCATCCACTGCTGCAAGGGCAAGTTCGATGGGGATTCCTGCATGGTCCCTTATTATCATGGGAGCAGCACCCGTCCCTCCCCGGAAGCCGTCTATCATCACTATATCCGCACCCGCCCTCACAATCCCGCTTGCTATTGCTGCGACGTTGTGCACCGCTGACCAGTCAAGCAGTGTGAAGGGATGCGCGCCTCCCCACCGCCCTGGCGTGTTGGTTGGGAACCTGCCGTGCGCTGTCCAGATGTATGCGCTGTAATCCTCCAGTTCACAGAGTCCATGCCCCGTCTTTAAACCGCAATGTTTTTAAAGGGATTCGTACAATTGTAGCACTGCTTGCATAGATGCAATAAGAACATCCATGCAAATGATCATCCAAAGAAAAGTAGTTAGATTTAGATATTCATAATCATAGAGGGGGTCACAAAACCAATCGTGACCGATATATAAATGTTACTTGTCATTTCAGGTTTGGGTAAAACAACGAGTCTGAGAGCTAATACAGTATTTATTAGTTCAGGATAAAAAAACGACAGAGATAGTCAAGCTCAAACCATGAAACTCTTTTTCTAACACTATTCTTAGAGAGGTATATATATGCAAAATTCAGATACAACAAAATATATTATTCATGCTACAATAAAAGCAGATGGGGTTATTGAACGCTCGGATGTGGTTGGGGCGATATTCGGACAGACAGAAGGCTTAATCGGTGCGGACCTTGACCTCCGAGAACTGCAAAAGAGCGGGAGAATAGGAAGGATTGAGGTCAATATTAAATCAAACATAGGTAAATCCACTGGAACGATAGAAATACCTTCAAGTCTTGACAAAGTCGAAACTGCAGTCCTTGCATCCAGCCTTGAAACGATAGACAGGATAGGTCCCTGCATTTCAAACATCAATGTCGTTAAAATAGAAGATGTCAGAACTTCAAAAAGAAAACAAGTCGTGGACCGTGCAAAACAGATCCTTACCGTGATGTTTGATGAAATGCTCCCTGAAAGCCAGGAAATCGTAGATGAAGTGAGGCAGTCGGTAAGAATCGAAGAGATGACCACATACGGGAAAGATAACATCCCCATGGGACCCAATGTCCTTGATTCGGACGCTATAATTGTAGTCGAGGGCAGGGCTGATGTGCTGAACCTTCTGCGGTACGGCATTAAGAATTCTATTGCCGTGGGTGGGACAAATGTGCCCCAGGCTGTGATGGATTTATGCAAGAAAAAGACGGTCACGGCTTTTACCGATGGCGACAGGGGCGGAGAACTGATCATAAAAGAACTGCTCCAGGTTGCAGACATAGATTACATTGCGCGCGCTCCTGACGGGAAAGGCGTTGAAGAACTCGTCCAGAAAGAGATTGTGAAATCATTAAGGCAGAAAATACCGGTTGAGCAGGCGCTTGATTATTATCAGGTGGGCAAGAAGAGAAGACTTGCTATCGTGTCTGCAACAAGGAAAAAGACCACCGGAAAGGGTGAACTGACACTTTCCGAAGAGATAGAAACGAAACCTGCCAGGGAAGAACTGACAGAATTTGGAGTTACTGAACCTGAAAAACCCAGGACACGGGAAGAAGCAAGAGAAGAAAAGGAGGCAGAGGTCAAAGAAAGTCCTTTCCAGGAGCATATAGCTCAATTGAGTGGCACGCTCAGCGCGCGCTTAATCGATGAACAAAATAATGTCATAAGCGAAGTGCCCGTGCGCGATCTCGCAAACGCATTGAAGGATTCAAACGGCAATATCAAAAGCGTGGTGTTCGACGGCGTGATAACCCAGCGCATAGTGGATATTGCAGCGGAAAAAGGAATCGAGACCATGATAGGCGCAAAAATGGGAAACCTGGTGAAAAGCCCGGCTTCTATACACGTCGAAACATCAAGCGAGTTATAGTAAGATGTGGGTTAAACCTTACCCGGATTTTAGCCCTGAAAAACCCCTGTTCGTTTGCATCCTTGCCAGTACGGAGACTGCTAAAATCCCGGATATATCCGCGGCAGGAAAATCCCCGCAGCTTACGGATTATACCCCTGCTGCTGATGCGGAGCTTGTCGAAACAGGGAATGCCATAAGTATCAACGAGCCTGCGATGACTCCGTCGGGCGCTCCCACGCCTGCTGTTTTAACAAGGGCGTCGATGCTGCTTACAGGGATTCCATGTCTTTTTATCAATTCAGGACTGCGCGTTCGCCCCATGGTACCTACTGTTGATATTAATGCCATGCCTGGGGGGGATATCAGGAAAGGACATGCAGTTGTTGATGCTCTGGATATTTACAAAAAATCGCAAACTTTCGGAAAAAAGCTTGGGAAACTCTCGGATTTTGTGATAATAGGCGAAAGCGTGCCAGGTGGAACTACCACAGCCCTTGGTGTGATGAAGGCGTTGGGTTATGACGGCAAAGTTTCGTCCAGTTTTCCGCAAAATCCCCTCAACCTTAAAGACCGGGTTGTATCAGAGGGAATGAAACAAGCAGGCATCACTTTTGGCAGTTTAAGAAACGACCCGCTTCGCGCTGTGGAGTGTCTTGGAGACCCGATGATGGCGTGCGCGGCAGGGCTTGTAGACGGACTTGGCACAAAGACAGTGCTTGCAGGCGGGACGCAGATGGTTTCGGTCCTTAGCATAATTAAACATCTCGGGCTGAAACGTGATGTTTCAATCGCCACTACCCGTTATGTTGCCGACGACACAAGCGCCAATTTCAGGGAAATGACCCATACTCTTGGTTATCAGGCTTTCGCAGCCGACCCGGGCTTTGGGAACTCAAGGCTTGCAGGTCTTCGGATGTACGAGAGCGGAGATGTAAAAGAAGGAGTGGGCGCAGGCGGTGCCATGTTCGCGGCGGCAATGATGGGTTTTTCCCAGAAAGAATTCAGGGAAAAAGTGGAAGAAGTGTGCGACAGTATTTTTGGTACTGCTATTTCATAATATCCTTATCAATCTGCGCTGCAAGCTTCTTCATTTTATTATACCATGCATCTATGTTCCTCTGAACCATGTCTTTCATCCTTCGCGGTTCAAGTGCAACGTACTCGTAATAGTATCCGCCTGCACTGATGGTTTTGGTTTCGCGATGCACAAGACCGCACGCCATCAAACTCTGCAACGACCTGTAAGCTGTACTTCTCTCCCTGTTCAGGAGTTCTCCAAGTTTTTCGGCGGTCATGGGTCCTTTTCTAACAAGTACCTTATACGCCTCTATATCGATATTCTTGAGCCCAAGTATGCATTTTGCGGTATCCTCGCACTTAAAATCTCCCCGGATCATTTCAGGAATTGATCTTGGCATAATAACCTCGTGTAAACCGATGTCCAGGTTTTTGCACGTTTTATACAAAACCCCTCTAAATATCTATGAACATAAATAGCTTATCAGGCATCACATAATTTTATATCACCATGTGACCATTATACAAACTCGCGCTTTAAGCGTGAGGTGAAATTATGGAATTGGTAAACGCAGTTGTAGGGATTATACAATTAGTTATTGCAATTATACTTGCAGTAGTTGCATTGTATATTGGTTTTTCAGTACTGGGTAAAATAACTAAAGGAATCGAAGAAGAAAAGGAAATTGCTAAAGGCAATGTTGCTGTGGGCATTCTCGTGGCATCGGTATTCATCGCTATCGGCATAGTGGTGCAGTCTGGTGTTGCAGGAATCTCAACAGGGATATCACAGGCTCTGAAGGTTGGACTCCTGTCTGTTACAGGCATCGTGATAATAGGTGTAAGTATCGTTCAATTAGTACTCGGAATAGTGCTTGCAATCGCCGCTATATATCTTGCATTGAATATACTTGATAAACTGACCAAAGGAATCGATGAATTCGAGGAACTCAAGAAAGGAAACGTTGCAGTGGCGCTTGAGATGGCAGGTGTAATAATCGCAACAGCTATCATCATTCAGTCAGGCGTAATGGGCATAAGCAGTGCATTAATCTAAATTTTTTATGCTGTTATCTCCTCGATAACAGGGATGCGCTTTTCCAGAGATGGGGAAATCCAAACGGACGGGATAAACAGGATTGACAGGATGGAGATTTATCCTGTTCATCCTGTAAATCCTGTCAAAATCAATGAACGGGCTTGGAATA
>CAYSLW010000096.1:0-7620 GCA_964431955.1 uncultured Candidatus Methanoperedens sp.
AGTTCGTGTAGTATAATTGTTTCTAAACTGGTGTCATTGTTCAAAAAACGCGGCGGTCTCAACGCGCGTCAAAGGATACCGGCATATTTTGTGTATCGTATTACCAATGCGGTTTCGGAAGGATTAATGACAAAATCAGGTAATACAATCACATCTTCTCGTAGTTAATGGATATAGAGTTCTGCGAAATGCATTATGATAAGGCGAAAAGAAACTGACGGCTCATCGGGACGATTCGCCCTACCTGTTGAATGCCCGAATGTTGCATAAGGTAGGGCGAGGCATCCTTGCCGAGCCGAGGATAGCGTTTTGGACGTTTGTTGTAGTTTTGCAGAAGTCTTATCATCAAAACATAAGGAGAGCAAAAATGAGCCGTAAGACGAGTTGGTGGTTGGTGATGCTGGCTGCGGTGGTGGCGCTGGCCGTCCATGGGGCCGGCGCGGCGGATCGCTACTGGACCAATGGGTTGGGCGGCCAGTTCGATACGGCCGGCAACTGGGATGCGGGTGTGCCGGGTCCGACTGATTATGCATACTTCAACACAGCCGCCACGTACCAGGTGGCTTGGACGGCCGGGGCAACCAATCAGAAGGCGTATTTCGGTTCCACTACGGGGACGGGGATGGTCACGCTGGCGATTGGAGGAGGCAATGAGTGGATCGTCACCAACGGCATGCAGATCGGGCAAGCAGCCGGATCGGTGGCTACGGTCAGGATGACGAGCGGGACCATGTGGGTGACGAACTTCGCGGCCACCAACGCCGCGGGCGAGATGTGGGGGAATTCGATCATGAAGCTCGGGGAATCGGGTCGCGGCTCGTTCGTTCTCGAAGGCGGGACCGCCACGGTCAACCAAATCGATCTTGGACTGACCACATCGTCCAATTCGGTGCTCATCACCGGCACCAACACGCTTCTCAACATCGGACGTGCGTCACAATTTGCAATACAAATCGGCGCGAACGGCTATGCCAATGGCTACAACACCTTCACCATCACGAACGGCGCCCGGGTGATTGCCAACGGATCAGGCCTCGGCGGCTTGTACACCATTGCCATATATGGGCAGTATCAGAAAGTTATGGTGGCGGGTAGCAACACATTCCTGTTGGTGACCAATAACAACATCGGTTTCTACAGTCACGACAATGAGATGCGCATCAGCGGCGGCGCCGAGTGCCAGCTTCCCTCCGGAATTTATTTCGGCGCGTCAGACGCGCTCGGGATTTGTTCCAACAATGTGTTTCGTGTCACGGGCAGCGGGACCGTCCTGAAGGCCGCCACCGGCACCGCCGACCTCATGGGGAAAAACAACCGGTACATTGTGGAGAACGGAGCCCAGTGCATCGCAAGCGGTTACTTGGGTGTTGGCGGCGGCAACAACAGTTTCTTCCTGATTGACGGCACAGGTACCGTCTTCACGGTGAGCGCCGACATCTACGCCTACAGTGACGAAGAGACGCCATGCGTCATTGTCACGAACGGCGCGAAACTCGTTAGCGCGGGTGGTCGCCTTGGGGGCGATGGAGGAGCGAACAAGAAATGTGTTGTGGTGGTCACGGGCAATGGGACTATCTGGACCAACACGGGGGCTATTAGTGTGGGGCACCCAGCAAACTCGTCTGGCAATCTGATGGTCAGTAACGGGGCGACCGTCTATGGTACGAGCGCCACTATTGCGAACAGCGCCGGCAGCACGGGCATTGTCTACGTCACGGGCAGCGGGTCGCTGTGGACCAACAGCGGAAACGTGTCTGTCTCAGGTTCGAGCAGGTCGGGCACGCTCCAGATGGGTGACGGCGGCGTGGCCGCCATGAACACGCTGACCGCGAGCAGCACGGGGACGCTCGCATTTGTGGCCAGTTCCACAAGCGCCGGAACCATCAACGTCCAAACGTTAACCGTTGACACGACCTCCAAGCTGAACATAAATTTGACGAATTGTGCGGTCGGTAATGCCGTGTATACGCTCGTGAACTATAACTCGATGCCCGTGAAGTTTGCGGAGTCGAACATCACGGTCAACACCCGACCCAATTTTCTTGCGCATTCCAGATACGTTCTTGATCAGAGTACCGGGAACAAGATTACGCTAACGCTCACTTTGCCGGCTGGAACCATTTTCACGATCTACTGATGGCGGCAAAATGAGGGCGTCACATGCGGGATAGACAAGGAACATCTTAAGGCCCATGGCAACGCGACGGGAGAAGCGAAGCCGGGCGTTCTGGGAGCAGTGAGCGGCGAATGAGTAGGAAAGGTCAGGGTTTTGTGGGTGGCGCGAGGGACGGTTTCCATGCTGTTCTTTCAAGTTTAAACAGACTTCTGCAAAACGAGCGTTGATTTAGAGTTTGGGGTCACGGGTGGGACAGGAACGGGCGCGGAGCGTGTAAAAAGGCCCAAAACGAGCAGGTTTAGAAACGAATTTGTTGCATTTTTATCCTCCATTTTCGTTGCAGATGTTTGATGTTTAACGGCTTACATCCTATGCGGAGATGGAGGATAATGCAAGAAAACAATCAACGCATGTTGTTGCTCGATAAATAGTTAGGAATATTGCAGAAGGCTTAGTTAATGGATACCTAAAGGAGGTTGCTTCAATGTCTACACGACAAAAAATAAATAAAATAACAACGAACCATGCCCGTGAAAATATAAGTCTTGATGGCGCATGGGGATTTAAACTTGACCCGCAGGATGTCGGCAAAAAACAGAAATGGTTTAAAAATAATAATCTTCATTGGGACAGGATAGAAGTTCCCGGATGCTGGCAGGCACAGGGATTTGGTTATAAGAAGTTAGTTAAAGAGGGGAGTGTAGATTTTAAGATAAGGAAGACAAATTGTGAATACGAGGGGACAGGTTGGTATAGGAAGGAGGTTCAAATTCCTCAAAATTGGCAGGATAAGAGTGTATGGCTTATTTTTGATGGATTGTGCCCAGCAGGGGAGGTCTGGGTCAATGGTAAATTTGTAGGCTCACATGCTATTGGAACTATAACATATAACTGTGAGATAACACCGTTTGTAGAATATAAAGGAAATAACGAGATAATAGTAAGGATTTATAAGAAGAATATCTTTACGAAAATATATTTTTTATATTTTTGGATATCTTACTGGAGTGGTATTTTTGGAAGAGTGAGACTTGAGGCTAGCAGTGGTATAAGGATAGAGGATATCTTTGTTAAACCAAGGATTGATAAAAGTATAGCCAGTGTGGAGATAAATATAGCGAATGGCAGAGTACAATCGAAGGCTATTAAACAGACTATAAAAATTATTGGAAAAGTAAAATTTAGTGGTGAGATAGTTTCTTCGGAAAGCAAAATAGTAGAGTTTAAAGCGGGGTCTTCTTCTCATGAAATTGATTTTCCTTTAAAGGATGTTAAACTCTGGTCACCGAAGGCGCCTCATCTTTATGAAGCAGAAATATCTATAATGGAAGGCAATGAAATTGTTGACAGTGTAAGTACCCGTTTTGGTATGCGAGAGTTCACTATCTCTGCAAGAAAGCTCTATTTAAACGGAGAGAGACTTTTCTTAAGGGGATATGGTGATGATGCTATTTTCCCGGATACACATTGTCCTCCTGTTGATATCGATTACTATCGAAAGAGTCTTCAGGTAGCAAAATCATATGGTTTTAATTATGTCAACCAATATTATACTGCTGTGCCTGAGTTTTTTGAGGCAGCAGATGAAGCCGGTATGCTGGTTCAAGGACCGCTGATCTTTTGTCATGATTTCTTTTCATTAAAAACTCAAAACGATCTTCCAATGACAGACCTTCATCCTAACCATCCTGTCTATTTGCAATTAAAGGAAGCATTTAGACAGTGGATAATGAGATATCGGAATCATCCGTCACTCATGACCCATCTTATATCTGCTGAGACAGGCAGCAATTATCCAGGGTTAATTGCCTGTTATAACGACCTTTATAAAATGGCAAAAAAACTTGATCCAACAAGGCTTGTACTTTCACGTGCAGGTAGTGATGAATTTAATACCCTTGAGAACTCCGACCTGATTGAGAGGTATGTCCAGCCTGGAAGGTGTGAGATGGCATCTCCCACTGGTTACGAGACAGACCATATAGGTATGAATAAACAGATAAACCATGCTTTAAGAAAACCATATCTACTCCATGAGTATGGCTATGTCTCCTCCTATCCCAATCCCGCCCTAAAGAAGTCATACCAAGGGAGGATATTGCCTTATTGGATTGAAGTAGCAGAGCGAGTAGCTAATAAAAAAGGAGTTGGTCATCTATTGCCTAAGTTTGTAGAGAATTCTGAAAAACTCCAGAGAATAACAAGAAAGATTGCCATAGAAGAGGCGAGAAAAATGCCGGAACTCAGTGGATATATCCTATGGCTTTTTCAGGATACCTGCTGTGCTGTTGAAGGTTTAGTCGACGATTTTTATAGATCAAAGAATGTTACACCTCAGGATTTCCTTAGGAGTAATGGAGAGACCGTCCTCTTAATAGAACGAAAGAGCCCAACCTTAGAATGGGGAGAATATTTTAAGGCAGAGATATTGATATCTCATCATAGCTCTTGTCCTATAGACGATGGCAAACTTTCATGGAAGATATTCAGGGAAAATAATCAGGTTTATAGCCAGGGTGAGGCAAAAGTTAATCTAAAAGGATTTGTCAATGTCCAAAAGATAGGGGATATTAATTTTAAGACCCCACAAGAGAAAATACCTCAAAAGGTTGTATTAGATGTCCAGCTTAATCAGGATACCAAAGTGCTCGGTTCAAATTCCTGGGATTTCTGGATCTTCCCCTCAGGTAATATAACCTTCCCTCAAAGAGTTTTTGTCGATACTCCACACTATTGGTTACATAACCGGTTAGATGTTCAATCAAAGTTTCCGAATCTACAGGGGATACATGACTGGGATCTTGTCGGGGAATGGAAAAAGGCCTCTTTGGTAGTAACTAATAAAATAGGTTCTTATGTGAAAGATTATCTATTGCAAGGAGGGAAAGTTTTACTTATTTCTAAAGGTTTTCTACCTGAGCTTCCTTGCCGCTATCGTACAGTCCTGTGGAATGGTGGAGATAAGATGGGGAACTTAGGTACAATTATTGAACCTCATCCTGCTCTCGGTAATTTCCCACATGAAGGTTGGTGCGATCTACAGTTCCGCTTACTTTTTGAGAATGCAGGGAATATAAATCTTGACGTATTTCCAGTAGAAATTGAACCGATTATTAGAATAATAGACGGCTATCGCTGGTGCCGTACCAGAGCACACTTGGTTGAATTTGGTGTAGGTAAAGGGAAGATCTTGGCAACCAGCTTTAATTTCAGTGAGTCACTTGGAATATTGCCTGAAGCAAATTATCTTTTTAGTCAACTTGTCAACTATGCATTAAGCGATATCTTTAGACCGAAACGAAAGATGGGATTAGCTCAGTTTTTAAAAATTACAAGAGGTAGTTACCTCAAAACATTGAAGTAAGGAAAGATATGAGGATGCTTATGAATAATTATTTTAGAATGATTGGCTGGCTGAAACGGGGCATGTTAGGATGGATTACAATAGTCTCAGGTTGTTTGATGGCGAGTGCGGATGTGAGCATAAGCGAACGGGCTGTATCGGAGGTTGAAGGTGGCAAACGAATCGTGGTGCAGAATGAATGCTTTGCAATGGAATTAGTCCCGTTGGGCGCGCAGGCGGTGTCGTTCAAGACCCGCAACAGCGATCGTCAATGGTTATGGGCGGGAGGGCAGGGGATATTGGACAGCGGGCATTTGTTTATGGACAATTTTTTAGGGCAGGGGTCTCCGCAGGGCGAGCTTTGTTTCATCAAACACGATTATCAAATTCTTACCAATGGCACTGAGACGGCTGAAATCCGATTCAGTACATTGACGAAAGAGAAGCTCCGATTTATCAAAACTTTCGCGTTTAAAAATCATTCTCCCTACGTGCGGGTTAAACTCTATCTGACGAATGAATCCGACAAGGTGGTCAGCCGCGGTCTTTGGCCGAAGTTTGACGTTCATATCTCCGGACTTAAAGAAAAAAATCGATACTATCGGCCGTATGAGCGCGGAGTGATGGTCAGCGGCTGGAATCCTCAAAAAAAAGCCAATGCGGGCATGGAATTTTTAAGGACCCCGTACGCCGGCTGGAGCGCCGCGCTCCAGGATGATGAACAGGAAGGTCTGGTCTGGCTGATGGATTATAACTGGCTGACGGTCCTGTATAACTGCCATCCCGCCTGGACAGTGGAATGGTTTTACGAAAACCTGCCGCTTCCTCCGGGAAACGTTTGGCAAACCGAGTATGCCATGATTCTTGTCAAGGGGTTCAGTAATATTGTCCATGCCTCATCCAACATCATCGCCGGAATGACGATGGAGGCCGTGCGAAGCGGTGGAGCAGGAAATGGCGGACAGCCGGAGTATGTTCGGATTACGCACACGCTTTCACGATCGTTGCTGGGTGATCTGAAAGAAGTTAAATTAAATGCTCAGCTACGGGAAGTGGACAGCGATAAAATTCATCCTCTTGAGGATTTAACTGTTGGAAACGCGTCCTGGCAGCCGGTATCGGCGAAGTGCGAGGTCAAAATAAATCCGGATGTCCGACTGGTGTGCGAAGTGTCGTTAACGGCTATCGGGCCGGATGGGAAACCGGTGACGGAATCCTATGTATATTACTGGCCGGGAATGAGCGGCGAAAAATTCAATCTGATTGCCGGCGAGGTTCTGCCCACATATTATCGAAAGCCGCCGAAAAAAGTGAAAAAATATCCCAAGCCGAAGGAGATCGTGTATTCGCTCAACACGCCCGTAGCCGCCCTTGAATTCAGGGGACTCGGCTATTCAAGGATGAGGGTGATGGAAGCGGCGGCTAAAGCCGGAATTGCGGAATTTGACGGATCCTATTTCTTTCATGACTGGTCCGGATCCAAGTGCAGTAAAGTGCCGACAACATATCCGGAATTATTTTCTTATGATCTTTTTGTGTTCAACGGCGTCGATGCTCAAAGCGTCACGGATTTTGGCCTGGAAGCCTTGCGTGACTTTGTAAAAGCGGGAGGAAGCCTGCTGGTTATCGGCGGGTTTTATGCCTATGGTCCGGGGGATTATGCCGATACCTCCTTGGAAGAACTGCTTCCTGTAACTCTGTCCGGGAAACCGTTTGATTTGGAACGGCTGAGCCCTCCGGCGGCCCTGGAGATCGGCAAAGAAGCGAAGATACTTAAAGGGCGGCAATTGAAAGCAAAGGCATTTTGCTTTTGGCGTCATCAACTGACGCCGAAGAAGGATGCCTGGGTGGAATTGACGGCCGGGAATAAACCTTTCCTGGTATGCGGCACTTACGGCAAAGGCCGCGTGGCCGCCATTGCCAGCGCGGCATTTGGCGATCCATCGGCGCGTCAGCCGGCATTCTGGGAATCTGCTGAGTGGACGGATGTATTGGCTGATGTGATTCAGTGGCTGGTGTTTGGAAAATCAACAATGGAGGAAGTAAAAAAATGAGCATCCAACAGATAAAGCGCCAAGCGTCTCATTATGTATCGTCGGTATTTATCGCGGTTTTTTTGGGATTAGCCGGCTCTGCCGGCCTTTGGGCGGCAGAAAGTCCG
>CAYSLW010000097.1:0-7518 GCA_964431955.1 uncultured Candidatus Methanoperedens sp.
AAAACAGTTCTTGGGGTTACTTTCTTCACAATACCGAGGTGAACCACGCCAGAATATATATGCCTCAGAGCGCGTTCATGTCCTATGGAATGCACAAGCTCTTCATGCTCCGCTATCTTGGTGCCGATAAGTTTCTCCGACCTTCGAAGCGCGGATTCCGTGTCCCCGAAATGCACAGCGGCTTTTTTCATAATGCCAACAAAGCCTTCTATATCCTTCTTTTTGACAGTGTCTGCCATCAGGTTGCACTGCGCGATATAAGCCGTATGGACTTTAGAAACTTCAGGGTTCATCTGTATCATGGCATATAAATACGGGTTCTGCGCCAGTATCCTTCCCACGAGGTCGAGCATGATGTCATACATCGGGCTCATGAATCTCCTCGAGCTTGCGACATCGAACTCAAGTTCCCTGAAAACAGAACCTATGGAGATATAAGCGAAATGCGTGAGACCCTGCACAACTGCCATCATTTTATCATGCTGCGCTGCGTCCATTATCTCGATATGCGCGCCGTTATCCTCATACAGGCTTCTGATTATCGGGAACCATTTTGAACACCAGCCCTCAACAGGCGTGAAAATGACTATCTGCCCCCTTATATCCGGTATGGAAGGACCAAACATGGGGTGAGTTCCAAGAATCTCAACGCCGGCAGGCGCATGTTTCATCATTGAATCCATGGGTCCTGTTTTAATAGATGTGATATCCATTAACAAACTCCCGGCAGGCATTCTGGGAGCGATTTCCTGAATTGTTTTTTCCGTGATATCTATCGGCACGGATATCATGACTATGTCGCTTGTGCTTATCTCAACATCCAGGTCGTCGGCAAATTGCACGCCAAGTTCCGCCGCTGCATCTTTTCTCTTGTTGATACCCCAGATGAAAACCTCAAAACCATGTTTCTTATAAAATTTAGCAAACCACCTGCCGGTTTCGCCTGTCCCGCCGATGATTAAGATTTTCATACCCGTCTTTCCCTTACGGCTTTTTCCATGACGTCCAGAGGTGCAGTCTTACCCGTCCATATCTTGAATGCCTCTGCCCCTTGGTACACAAGCATCATCACGCCATCGATTGTTTTTGCACCCGCTTTACGAGCTTCCTGAAGTAATCTGGTTTTCATCGGATTATAGACGATATCGAATACCACAAGGTTGCTGTGCATCACGTCTCCTGTCACAATAGTTTCGGATATTTTCGGAGACATGCCTACAGCCGTTGAATTTATGAGAATATCGCTGTTCTGAACAAGATCTTTAAGATCATCAAGACCTACGCCTCCTGCTTTCCCGATTCTTCCAACCTCCTTCGCAAGGGCAACTGCGCGCTCTTCTGTCCTGTTGGCAATGGTCACGCTTGCGCCGTCTGCTGCAAGCTGGAAGGCTATCGCCCGTGCTGCGCCTCCTGAGCCCAGCAGCAGTACATTCTTTCCTTTGATAGCAATCCCTTTGCCTTCCAAAGCCATTTTAGCTCCGATGCCGTCTGTGTTATACCCAACGATCCCTTTTTTAAAATCTACGGTGTTCACTGCTCCTATCCTTTTTGCAAGGTCTGTGGGCTGGACAAAACTTAAGGCTTTCTCCTTCAGTGGTATCGTGAGGTTCAACCCGCCAAATCCAAGGGCGTATGCACCATGTATCGCATCATGCAGCGCGTCCGCACTCACCCTGAATGCGTGATATTCACAGTCCATCCCGAGGGCTTTGAAGGCTGCGTTGTGCATTACGGGTGAAAGGCTGTGGGATACAGGATCGCCAAGAACGCCGAATAGCTTCATGCTATCTTAAATATTGGTGATGGTTAAAAAGTATTTTGATTAAAAATTAAGGCCATATACCGTAATAAGCATTCAAAACCAGAATAGCCAATCCTGCTGCTAATGCTGCAGAAACCACGGTTTTTGGATCTATCAATGTTGCTGACTCCTCAGCATCATAGTATCTCATCAAACCTGCCGAGGACATGAGACCGCTGCCTTCTTTCTTTTTTGCCATGAGCGTTACTTATGTTTTTATAGCATTTAAATGCATCGACATGCTTAAATAATAACCATGTCCTATATAAAGGCTGATGATACAGCCAGAAAAATAATCCACATAATGCATAGATAATCCAGACCATGAAAATATGGCGTTTCCTCGACCTTGATAAGATTGACGGTTTTTACAGTGCTGCTATTTTTGAATCCATAGGCAGGCATGTGGGCGCGGGTTTTTCACCGGAAACTATCCTTTTCTGGCGAGTTAAGTCGCCAGTTGTGTATCTTGGCTATCACCAATGCGTAGTGGATGAGATTAATGCCGGCTTTTGCAGTCAAAACGGTATCGGGATAGTACGCAGGGTACTGGGAGGTGGGTGCGGTTTTTGTGATAAGAACCAGATACTTTATTCAGTGATAGGCAGGGAGGGAGGTGTTATTCCGAATGATATTCAAGCTGCATACGCAAAAGTCCTATGCGGGGTGGTGAACGCACTTGAAACACTTGGTTTTGAAGGAGAGCTCGAACCTGCACATAATGCGGTTTTAGTCCCCATAGTCCCCTTAGTCCCCGTATTTAAATACGGGGTCTCATACGGGGTCACAAGAAGCAGGAAGATCTCGGGAAATGCGCAGGGGCGCTTTGGAGGCGCAGTATTAATAAACGGAAGTCTTTTATTGGATTTTGATTTTGAGCTGATGGATAAAGTTCTGAAAAATCCTACAAAGAACCTTCTTCCGGTAGCGAGGGCAAAGGAAGGGATGATAACCTTAAAGGAAATGGGGATTACGGATATTGAAGATGTTAAAAACGCGCTCAGGCAGGGTTTTGAAAATGCGCTCGGAATACGCTTGAAGGCTGGTGTTTTGAGCAAAAGTGAAGTGAAAATGGCTGAACAATTAATGGATAAGTATACGCAGAAAGATTGGACATACAGAATGGATATTAAGCGCACACTAAGACAAAAACGAACCGCAGATGAAGGCGCCCAGAGTCACGCCTCTGGAGGGCGTGTCCACGTATGCCCTGCGGGGCATACGTGTGCGCGGAGTCGAGAACCCGCAGGGTTTCGGCATTGATGAACGCAGATGGATTGCTTATTTTTTTAGTATTTGCCTCCCTGAAAACACTTTCACCTATAAGAATAAAAAAGATGGAACGTCTCTATGATAGGCATACGGTTCATGCAAATAGAATCCAGCCGCTGCCGCGGCTCTGTTGTACGAGGCTGGGAAGTAGCGGAGAAATACATTTCTGCCCAGAACTGCACTATCAGCGAGAAAGCTTTATAAGCAAAAAACGATAGCAAGCCCTGTACCTTTAAGTACGGGGTATAGGTGACTTCGTGGGACTACTCTTAGCGTTGGCAATATCTGGGTCATACGCATCCGCTGACGTAACATCTTTAACCTCTAAGATAGAATTAAGGGTATGATTAATTCGCTGTTCAACCGTGCAAAGTGTATCATTATGATAAAAAAGAGGTATAAATGTCCGAAAGTTTCATCAAGTATAGAGAGCAACAACTGGGTTTAAGCTGTTGATACGCTGCTATGTCCGAGACCGAGATAAACGCATATAGAACGGCATTACAGGGCAGCACGCAGAAACAGGAAGACAGTTATCTACACCTATCTGAAATTCAATGCAGGTTATTTTTTCGACTGTAAGCGAACCCGCATTCGTTGATTGATGAACCCATTCCCTATTTTGACCGCAAAAGTTTTATTATACGGATGTTATAGGATAGTTAATCAATCAAAAACTGATGGGTCAGAGGTAAAGACAAAAAAATATTACCAAAACATTTTAATATACGTATGAAGTATAAATGAGTATCGTATGACGGGTGATGCAACAGAAAAGCTGGTGGTTCTATGAATTATTCGGCTATTGCAGCTTTAAAGGCTGCTGTTGTTTCACTCAAATAATGAAAAGGAGGAATTGAATAATTATGACAAATGAATCGAATGAAATAGCGAATTGCCCGATTTCGCTAAGGGTAGATACTATCTTTTCGGTGGCATTGTTACCACTTACTATATTGGCACTTGGAGTAGCTTATTATTTATTTTACACTAAACTAACTGCTTTCCCATTCATCCTACTAGCTGCATTACTTTTTGGGTTTAGCTGCATGGGTCTTATAAGGATGTGGAAGTTACGGAAGATTGGAAAATCTTCAGTTTAAACATTCCTAAGGGACAGATCACCAGCTTTGGTATTTTCTTTTTTGCACTGGCTTTTGGGATTCTGGGTTTACTGTCTCAAAATTGGAAAGAATACATTTACAACATTGTATCGCTTATTTTAGTTATATTTGGCATTTTTGTTTATAGTGGACTTATTCCATGCAAAGAAAGGTTGCCAAAGGAAGGTGAGAAACAATGAGCAAAGAGCCATTTTTATGTCCACGTTGCGCAGGTTTTTATATAGGGGTTGGAGCATTCACCCTT
Organism: uncultured Candidatus Methanoperedens sp.; assembly: GCA_964431955.1. Taxonomy (GTDB): domain Archaea; phylum Halobacteriota; class Methanosarcinia; order Methanosarcinales; family Methanoperedenaceae; genus Methanoperedens. Next base: position 4,442 of record CAYSLW010000097.1, read on the forward strand.
TTAATAGCATTATTTCATTTTTACGGAGCACCAACCATATCAATCACGCTTGCCTATATCTTTCTTACTATTGGTATTTTTTCTTTTATACCAGTGGCTCTGCATGGAATCAGTCGAAGATACTACAACAAAGACCTATCCCCGAAAGCATCAATAATACTTCTATACATATCAGGTTTTTTAACCGCTTTAGGTGGTTTTTTAGTAGGATTAGCACTCATAACACTTTTAAAGTAAACCTGTTTTGCCGACCTGTTATTAAAGATAATGAGCAAGCAGAGTATTTGTGTGAATTGTTGCCAGACTCGATTAAGAATGTTTTACTTGAACCACATATACCACAATGAGGCTCTCCTTTACCTTGATAGCCTTGTAGTTGTTTACACTTTGAACAGTTATATATTGGTATTTTCATGTTATCCTCATGCGTGTATATTTAGCGTCATGCCTCGCTTTTCAAAGCGGGGTTCGGAGTGACTGAAGGCGATAGTTTTTTTCATTCTCGTATAGCAGTCGGATTCCAGAACAACATCCTGTAACCTGAAGAATAGGCATACATATTCAGTATATTCGGATTATTCAGAAAAGTTTAAATATTCTGAAAACCATGCCTTAAACAAGGCGATTAAAATGGTCAAAAAAGAGAAGAACGAATTCTGTTGCGCTCCGTTAGACAAAAAACTGGGCTGCTGTAAAGTGGAATCCATAATAAGCATAGACGACAGGGGGCAGATGGTGCTTCCCAAGGAGATAAGGGATAAGGCAAATATCCGCACAGGCGATAAGTTGGCTGTTATAAGCTGGGAAAAAGATGGAAAAGTATGCTGCCTTTCCCTGATTAAGGTAGAAGAGCTTGCAGAAATGGTAAAGGGTTTACTCGGTCCAATGATGAAGGAGATAGTCACAGAATGACTTCAGATCAGGAGGAAACAAAATGAGAGAAGATGAAATAAAAAAAGTGGAAATCACGGATGACACGGAGTTTACGGATGTTCACGGATTTTTTTTATCCGCGCCAATCCGTATTATCTGTGCAAATCCGTGTTCTCTGCAAATCTCTCATCATTAACAAAAGGCTTAAATCAGATTATGCCTTTAGAGATTCGCTTTAAGCATGTGCCGCCATAACTCAGCTGGTAGAGTGCCTGGCTGTTAACCAGGATGTCACAGGTTCGAGCCCTGTTGGCGGCGTCCGGACAAGTTTAATTTTTTGGGCCCGTAGCTTAGTCCGGTTAGAGCGCCCGGCTCATAACCGGGCGGTCACCGGTTCAAATCCGGTCGGGCCCATACTTGATTTTAAGAAAACGAGTCACCGGTTCATAAGACCGGCACATTTAGCCGCTCTGCCACCCTGGCACATGCACAACTACCATCTCAAATCCTAGAAGGCTAACGATGGAAGGTTTTATGTATTCATAGGGTAAAACATACCATATCGGATCGAGTCACCAGTTTTAAGACTGGAACAGTGCGGCTATGCTGCCACTAAGAAAAGGGATACATGGTTTTGGCGGTGTATCCCTTTTTGTTTATATTGATTATGGCAACAATAGAAGACGTTCGAAAATTCGATTATACAGATGTGCTGATATGGTTGGGTATCTCGATTATTGTGTTGTGGATGATAGGCAAGATTATGGGGCTAATACCATGAATTCTTTTGCCTTGGTATGATTAATTCTGCGTTTATCTGCGGTTCAAACAGCCAGTGTCGACCCGCCGTAAGGCATCACAATTATCTTTGCATTCTCCCCATGTTTAGCAAGCGCCGCCTCCAGCGCTTCTTCTAAAGTCGCAGGAATAAAATACGCCTTTCTTACAATTTCATCCGGCAGCGAAGAGACAAGGTAGAGGTCAGCTCTCTTCGAAAGCGCCGCAATCAGCGCCGCCTTATGCCCACCCATAACGAATCCTGATTTGAATTTCTCAATCACTTCATCTCTACCAAAACGCAGCCATTCTTCAAACACACGGTTCCCGTACCCTTCCTTGCATTCCGCAACGAGGATTATCGAGCCACCTTCCCTGACCGCGCTCTTACCATGCTCAAGCGCCTTATGGGATTGGAATATGTCGATGTCCTTGGGAAAGCCGCCCGGGGAAACGATTAAAATATCGGCAGGCTCGACCTTAACCTTGAGCATTTTATCAAGGAAAGCAACGCCTTTCCGATGCGCATCGATGTAATCCCCTGATGCTGCAAAGGACATCTCTTTCCTGTCGTTCAATACCACGTTCAGGATAAAGTCGATGCCAAGCATCTCACCTGCTTCTTCGATATCTTCTCTCACAGGACTGTCAAGCCTTCCCGCACACGATTTAGGGTCAAGCATCAGGGCGTGGTTCGCATCAATGCTCCTCTTTGAGGAAACGGCAGGAAGTATGGACTTTGCTCCGCCTGAGTAGCCTGCATAGTAGTGGAATTCGATAGTTCCGGTACATATAACAATATCGGCATCCACGATGGGTTTAAAAACCTCAACTGGCGTACCTCTCTTTGTTGTACCGAGATAAACACAGTCATTGAGGTCGTTCTCGATGCTTTTTATTTTGCCGTAGAATTCCCCCAGTATGGCTCTTTTTTCATCCTCTGTCTGCTTCCTGTGAATGCCGAGCCCGAATACGATAGTTACATCTTCAACCCCGCCCTCATTTAACTCGGAAAAGAGAGGCGGCAGCAGTTTGGCAGTTGGCGTGGGTCTGGTTGCATCATTGACGATTATCACTGCCTTTTCGCCTGCCCCGGCAATCTCGGATAACCGTCTGGAACCACTTGGGTTTTTAAGCGCTCTTTCGATCTCTTTTGTCTCATCATGCACTGCTGCTGCCTTAGTTGGTTTTACGGGTATGACATTGTACTTGGGGGGCATATCCATAGAAACTTTGGTCTTCCCGTACGGCAAATGGAACAACACATCATGCTTGAATGTAAGACCCCGTATTTAAATACGGGGACTGACCTTATATGTTTGTATGGGCTGAACGAAAACATTAAATGCTTTCAATCACTTAGGAAAGCCCGTGCACCGATGGTCTAGTGGCTATGACTTTAGCCTTCCAAGCTAATAACTCGGGTT
>CAYSLW010000098.1:0-7452 GCA_964431955.1 uncultured Candidatus Methanoperedens sp.
GGGGTATCGGTTTACGTGGATTCATAAAGCGAGGTTTCGCTTTATGGACGCAGATTTATTAATTGGGTATAAACCTACAGATAACTTAAAAACAAACCCAACCAAATGTGCTTAGAATGCTCACCAGAATAATTACTGAAGGCATAACAAGAGTAGAAGTGCCAATTCCAGATGAAAACTCAAGTTTTCCCCCGTCTTCAGCAGCAGTCTTCTACAATCCAGCGATGAAGTTAAACCGGGATATAACAGTAGCGTTAATCGCATGTTTTGCAAAAACTAACCCTGAATATACCTATCTTGATGCCCTCTCAGCCTCTGGAATACGGGGACTGCGAATAGCAAAAGAGGTTGGTCTTAGCACTACAATGAGCGACTGGGAAGAAACTTCCTTCGAATTGATAAAGAAAAATATAGAGTTAAACAATCTCTCAAACTGCAATGTGATAAAAAGAAACGCAAATGTGATGATGCTGGATAACAGCTTCGACATCATAGACCTCGATCCTTTCGGAAGCCCTGCGCCTTTCCTTGATGCTGCATGCCGCTCCACCAAGCGCCTCCTGTGCATTACAGCTACCGACACCGCGCCCCTCTGCGGCGCACATAAAAAAGCAGGTATCAGGAACTATGCAGCAGTTCCCTTAAAGACGGAATATTATCCTGAAATGGGAGTTAGAATTCTCATGGGCGCGGTTGCAAGAACATTAGCCAAGCACGATAAAGCGATGACTCCCTTGCTCTCGTATGCCTCTTTGCATTATGTAAGGCTCTTTGCCTCGGTGAAAAAGAGTATCGAAGATGCAGATGATTGTTTAAAGAATATGGGATTTATCTCCTACTGCTTCGGGTGCGGCGCAAGACTGTGGAAATACGGGCTGGCAGTGCACATGGAAGAGAAATGCCCCGTGTGCGGGCATACAACATCGCTTGCTGGACCTCTGTGGCTGGGCAGGCTGCATGAGCGCAATTTTTGCGAGGAGCTGCTCGGCGAGATTGAGAAACGTGGATTTAAGGAGGCTGTGAAGCTCATCTCCACATGCAGGGATGAGCTTGATATACCGATGCACTACGATTATCACAGGCTCTGCAAGTCGCTCGGGATTACGGCGATGCCTACTGATGAACTTATATTGGCTTTGAGAGAGAGGGGTTTTAAGGCTTCAAGAACGCATTTTTCGGGGGTTTCGTTCAAGGCGGATGCCGGGGTGGAGGAGATAAAGGGGATTGTGAGGGAGCTGGCGCAAAAGTCGGTCAGATAAGTCTATTTATAGCCTTTTAACCTACATATGAACTAAAAACTTAAATATGTAGCTCACATATAATCCATAAATGAGAAAAGAAGAAATCCTTGAAATCCTCTCAGACTGGAACTTCTGGGCAAAAGAGATAGATACGGGCATCAAAAGGGAAGACTACATAAAGAAACTAATCCCCCTGATAACGGAAACAAACCAGATAGTGTGCATAGCTGGCATCAGGAGGAGCGGGAAATCCACAATAGTAAAGCAACTGGCAAAAGAACTTGGCGGGGATGTAAACACGCTTCTTGTAAATTTTGAAGATGAAAGATTCATCCAGAGAGATTTAAAACTTCTCAGGGAGATTTTTAATACTTATCTTGAAAAAATAAAACCTGAAAAGAAACCGTTTATTTTCCTGGACGAAATCCAGAACATCCCTGAATGGGAAAGATTTGCCAGAGGAGTTCACGAGCGAAAAGAAGCCACAGTTGTTATTTCGGGGTCATCATCGAAGCTCTTGAGCGCGGAACTGGCAACTTTATTGACTGGCAGGAACATAACATTCTTCGCCTATCCCCTATCCTTTAAAGAATTTTTAAAATTCAAGGGCATTTCTGCAACCACTGAAATAGAAGCTCTAACAAAAAGAATAGAGATAAAAAGAGCGCTTGATGAATACATGGAATTTGGAGGTTTCCCGGAGGTTGTTTTATCAACAGATAAAAAAAGGATACTGCTGGGTTATTTTGATACCATAATCACAAAAGACACTATAAACCGCTTCAACATAAGAGAAAGGGAGAAAATAAAAACATTATCAAAATTTTATCTAACAAATATCTCGTCTCCTGTAAGTTTTAATAAAGTCTCTTCGTTCCTGGGCATACCGCTCACAACCGTGGAGAGATTTTCCGACTACATACAGACCGCCTGTCTTGTTTTCTTCATCAAGAGATTTTCTTTCTCCATGAAGGAGCAGGAAAAAGCCCAGAGAAAAGTATATTCAATCGACACAGGCTTATCAAACGCAGTCGGCTTTCGGTTTACGAAAAACACAGGAAAGCTCATGGAGAATATTGTTGCAACCGAGTTAAAAATAAGACAGAGCTTTGACCCTGGAATAGAAATCTACTACTGGAGAGATCAATCAGGCAGGGAAGTTGATTTTGTAGTTAAAGATGGGTTAAAAGTAAGGCAATTGATACAGGTTTGCTGGGATTTGTCAGATATGGGAACAAAGGAAAGGGAGGTTAAAGGTCTGGTCAAAGCTATGGAAGAATTTAATCTGGGAACTGGTCTTATGATAACAGAAGACTTTGAAGGAGATGAAAAAATTAAAAATAAAGACATAATCTATAAACCTTTATGGAAATGGCTTCTTCTTTCCTGGTAAACAGGAAAACAGGAAATGTAAAAAAATACCATAAATTAAATAACACCAAAACCAATTAAGCCAGAGAAACATGGCACATGTAAAACTCACGGACACAACCTTCAGAGACGCCCACCAATCCCTCATAGCAACGCGCATGCGGACAAGGGATATGCTTCCCATTGCAGAGAAGATGGACGAGGTAGGATTCTTTTCGCTTGAAGTATGGGGCGGCGCTACATTCGACTCCTGCATACGCTATTTAAACGAGGACCCATGGGACAGGCTCAGGGCGCTTAAAAAGACAATCAAGAAAACTCCTCTGCAAATGCTGCTCCGGGGTCAGAACCTCGTGGGCTACAGGCATTATTCAGATGACATTGTGGTAAAATTCGTGGAGCATGCAGCCGAAAGCGGAATTGACATATTCAGGATTTTCGATGCGGTTAATGACCTGAGGAACATGGAAATATCCATCAAGACCGCAAAGCGCGTAGGCGCCCATGTGCAGGGAACGGTATGTTATACCATAAGCCCGGTACATCCCATTCCGCTTTATGTCAGGATGGCAAAGGAGCTCGAAGAGCTTGGGTGCGATTCCTTATGTATAAAAGATATGGCAGGTCTCATCTCACCACAGAACGCATTTGACCTTGTAAGCGCCCTGAAGGAAAAAATTAGCATCCCAGTTGATTTGCACAGCCATTGCACAAGCGGCATGGCTCCCATGAGCTACCTTTTTGCATGCGAGGCTGGCGTGGACATCCTGGATACCGCTTTTTCGCCTTTTGCATGGGGCACATCGCAGCCGCCCACAGAAACCACGGTTGCGGCACTGAGGGGAACGCCTTATGATACAGGTCTTGACCTCTTTTTACTTACTGAGATCAAGAAATACTTCGAGGAAATAAAGGAGAAATATCGCGGCATCCTTGACCCAATATCTGAAAGGATTGATACCAACGTTTTGAAATACCAGATTCCTGGGGGAATGCTCTCAAACCTTGTGTCCCAGTTGAAAGAGCAAAACGCGCTTGATAAATATGAAGCTGTTCTTACCGAGATGCCCAGAGTACGAGAAGAGCTTGGCTATCCGCCTCTCGTTACACCAACAAGCCAGATTGTAGGTACGCAGGCTGTGCTGAACGTGCTGATGGGCGAAAGATATAAAGTCGTGCCGAAGGAAGTAAAAGATTATGTCAAGGGTTTGTACGGGCGCACGCCTGCCCCGATAAGCAAAGAGATTATCGCGAAAATACTGGGTGATGAGCAGCCAATTACCTGCAGACCTGCGGATTTATTGCCGCCAGAGCTTGACAGGATAACAAAGGAGGCACATGAGCTTGGAATAGTAAAAAAGCCTGAAGATATTCTCACGTATGCCCTGTATCCTGCAATAGCCCCCAAGTTCTTGCGCGGCGAGGCAAAAGAGGAAGCACTTCTTGCTCCAAAGCAGAATAATGGAAAGGCTGCACTGCTGCCCACTGAGTTCAAGGTCGAGGTCGACGGCGACGTATTCGATGTGAAAATCGTATCCGCTGGCGGAGGCGCGGTCGCGAGACCGGCAGAAGCAGAACGTCCAAAAAGTATGGACGGTGCCATTACTGCAAGCATGCAGGGAATGGTTCTGAAGATAAAAGTCAAAAAAGGTGACCGGGTTGCCAAGGGAGATGTAGTGATGGTGCTTGAAGCCATGAAGATGGAGAACAATATCCATACCCCACATGCAGGTGCGGTGAAGGAAATATTCGTTAAAGAAGGAAGCACGGTGAGCGCCGGGGATGCGTTGCTCGTCATCGGGTGATGTATGTTCAAAAAAGTGCTGATCGCCAACCGAGGGGAAATCGCAATCCGCGTGATGCGTGCGTGCAGGGAACTTGACGTGAAGACCGTTGCAGTTTATAGCGAGGTGGATAAGAACGCTTTGTTCGCTAAATACGCGGATGAAGCCTATCCAATAGGTCCAGCCCCCGCGAGCTCAAGCTACCTGAATATGGACAATATACTTGGTGTGGCGCATAAAACAGGAGCGCAAGCAATTCACCCCGGGTATGGTTTCCTTGCCGAGAACCCTGAATTTGCAGCCAGATGCGAAAAAGAAGGAATAATATTCATAGGACCCACGAGCAAAGCTATAGAGAGCGTTGGCAGCAAGATTGCAGCCAAGAAGAAAATGTCGGCTTCTGGCATCCCGGTCATACCAGGAAGCGAGAATGGAATAACTGATTTTGATGCGGCTCTGGACATTGCGGAGGGTACAGGTTATCCAATAATCATCAAAGCCTCTGCTGGAGGCGGAGGTATAGGGATGAAGGTTGTACGGAAAAAGGAGGAACTCAGAGAGACCATCGAATCCACCCGCAGGGTAGCGAAATCATCCTTCGGGGACGCCACGGTGTTCATAGAAAAATACTTAGAAGAGCCCCGCCACATAGAATTCCAGATACTTGCGGATTCTTATGGCAGCATCATCCATGTTGGCGACAGAGAATGTTCCATCCAGCGAAGGCATCAGAAACTGATTGAAGAATCCCCCTCCCCAATTATGACGCCAAAACTACGAGAGCGGATGGGCGCTGATGCGATAAAGGCGGCAGGTGCTATAGATTATACCAATGCAGGAACCGTGGAGTTCCTTTATTCAAAAGGGGATTACTACTTCCTTGAGATGAATACCCGCCTTCAGGTAGAGCATCCCATAACCGAAGTGGTAACAGGAGTGGACCTCGCAAAAGAGCAGTTAAGGATTGCAGCAGGCGAGCGGTTGAGCTACGCCCAGGAGGATATACAGCAAAAAGGGTGGGCGATTGAATGCCGCCTGAATGCTGAAGACCCGTTGAACAACTTCACACCATCGCCAGGGAAACTTCGAAGATATCGCTCATCAGGCGGACCAGGTGTGAGAGTGGACAGCGGTGTTCATACCGGATATACTATAACCCCGTTCTACGATTCACTCATCTCAAAGCTTACAGTCTGGGGCAGGAATAGAGACGAAGCCATAGCCAGAATGAAACGGGCATTATACGAATATATCATTGTCGGGGTTACTACGAACATACCTTTCCACAAGGCTGTGATGAACAACGAATATTTCAGGCGCGGCGAGCTCACCACACATTTCATAGAAGACCATAATATCATTGCTGAGGTTGAGAAAATCGTAGAAGCAGAAAAGGAGAAAGGTGCTACGCTCGCCTCGGCTCTGGGTGTGGAGGATAAGAAGGTAGCTGCAATAACAGCTGCAGTCGGTGCTTATATACAGGCAAAAGCAAGGTGAGCGAAATGAAAAACTTTATGAAAGTTTTATCAAATGAAGGGTATGCTTTGCATACCCTATACGTCCTAAAGGGGCGTAACCCTTTATGATTGACTCTTCAACAAATATCGGGTATTCTCTCATCAGCACGCCTGACCTGTTAACGCCAGGTGAGATTAAAGCAGGGCTTAAAACAGACGTGATTGGGAAGGCTATTCACTATTTTAAAGAAACAGAAAGCACCAATATCATAGCACGGGAGATAGCAAGCTCGGTTGAAGAAGGAACTGTGGTAATAGCCGAATCACAGACAGGGGGACGCGGACGCCTTGGACGGAAATGGCTCTCGCCTGAAGGCGGCATATGGCTTTCCATAATCCTGAAACCCAGGATACAGCCATTATATGCGCCGAGGATTACGCTTCTTGCAGGCGTTGCAGTCGCAAAAACAATCCACAGCCAGGGACTTCAGGCAAGGATAAAATGGCCCAACGATGTTTTGATCAACGGGAAGAAAGTATGCGGCATCCTCACCGAGATTGGGGCTGAAATGGACATGGTAGATTATTGCGTGGTGGGCATAGGTATAGATGCCAACGTGGATACAGAATCGTTCCCCGAGGGCGTCAGGGAAAGCTCCACGTCCCTGAAAAAAGAACTTGGGCATGAGATAAATCGCGTTGAGTTCGTGCAGAGGTTACTTTCGGAATTCGAGGCTCTTTATTTGAAATTCCAGAATGAAGGATTTCCATCCATACTTGAAGAATGGAGGAATATGTCAGCTACTATCGGAGAATGGGTAAAGATAACAACCCAGACCAGGACGGTATACGGCGAGGCTATCGGCGTTGATAACGAAGGCGCATTGATTCTGGAAACAGGCGAAGGGCAGCTTGAGAGAATTGTTGCAGGGAACTGCGAACATCTGAGGCGGCATTGAGAACATGAAACATAAAACAATAGCTGTTGCGGTTATTCTCGTAATATCAATGCTTTTCACCGGCTGTATTGAGAATATTTCTAAGAGTAAAGATGTTGATTTTGACCTGAAGCCGGTTGAGCTGACTGTCAAAAACAATGAAAGTGCAGAAGTGAAGATACGTGTAGCTAATAACGGAAAATCCACCATCCATCCTGTTGTTCGCTTTAACGTGAGTTCGGCAGACAAGCAGTATGTGGATTTCAGCCCTGTGAGTTATGATTTAGGCAGCCTGCGCCCTGGTGAGGATTCTGGATTCAGGATTTTGGATATAAAAGCGCGCCTCGCAGCCGGCACGGAGATTAAATACGCAGGCAGGGCAGAAGTGGTTAATAATGGCTCAGTCCTTGAGAGTAAAGAGATTCTCATAACAGTCAGGAGGTAGTGTGCACGACTGGGCAAAGTGGGAAAGATTTCTGGGCTGTTGTCAATCAGGTGAAAAAAGATAGGATTAAGCTCTGACTGGATGCTTTATTTAAGCGCTCTTATACTGATGACCACACTGCATCCGCTTTCGCATTACATTATCGGCAGCCTCTTAGGTATAAGGTTCACGCATTATTATCTCAACGGCCCTGCAAAGATTGAGCCAACGCTAAAG